>CAIOYU010000001.1 GCA_903862565.1 uncultured Actinomycetes bacterium
ACACCACCACGTGGTCGGGAGACGACGGTGGGCCGGCGCAGCCGGCCGACAGCACAGCAGCAGCCAGCGTGGCGGTCGCCCGGTGTCTGCTCTGCACCCGCAGAACCGTAGCGGACCGTTAGGGTGGGCCGGTGCGACTCTCCTTCGCCCTTCGGTCGGCGGCCCTGGCGCTGGCGCTGGCATTGATTCCGGCAACGGCGACTGTCGGCCATGCCGATCCGGATGCGCTGTGGCGGTTGATCAGCGGGCAGTGCGTGGTCGACGAGGTCCAGTTCGCCGATCCCGCCCCGTGCGCCGCGGTGGATCTCGCCGAAGGCGTGCAGCGCGGGCACGCAGTGCTCAAGGACTCCGTCGGAGCCCGGCAGTTCCTGCTGATCCCGACTGCCAGGATCGCCGGTATCGAGAGCGCCGAACTGCTTGCGCCGGACGCGCCGAATTACTTCGCCGATGCCTGGCAGGCCCGGTCGTTCACCGAGGCCGCCGCGGGCGGCACCGTGCCGCGGGACTGGATGAGCCTGGCGATCAACTCGGCACTGGCCCGGTCACAGAACCAGTTGCACATTCACATCGACTGCCTCCGGGCCGACGTCCACGACGCGCTCACCCGCTACGGCGGCCGGCTAGGCCCGGGATGGACGACCTTCCCGGTGCCACTGGCCGGGCACACCTACACCGCCCTGCCGGTCGACGGCCCCGATCTGACCGTCAACCCCTTCCGGCTGGTGGCCGATGCCCTGAGCGTAGAGAACCCCGGCCGGGACGCCGGCGGGGACATGGGATCGCAGACCATCGTCGTGGTCGGTACCCGCCGGGCCGACGGGAGTGCAGGCTTCCTGATTCTGGCCGACCGGGCCGACGGGGAGGGCGGAAGCTTCGCCGGCGGCGAGCAGCTCCAGGACCACGACTCCTGCGCGGGGGCCGGTCAGTAGGGTGGCAGTTGCCCGTTGCCGGACTGGCCGGCCAAGCCGTTGAGCACGTCAAGTTGATGACGCAACTGGATCTGCGCGAGCCACGGCGGGGTCTGTCCGGGGGGTGCGGCGCCGTCGGTCAGTTGCCAGGGCTGGCAGCCGCGGGTCTTGAACGCGAGGTCGGTGGGCTCGATCACCACCACCTGCGGCTGCGCGGTCAACGCGTTCTCGAGGATGGCGTCGCCGTGGCCGACCCGCTTCCAGTAGCACTTCGTGCCTTCGGCAGGACCCGCCGAGGTGTAGACGCCGGGCACGATCTGGGTTCCCACGGTGTAGAGGCCATCCCGGTCGATCACGCCGGGAGCCGGCGGCGCTTCAGCGGCGCGGATGGCCGGTGCCGGCGTCGCCGACGGGCCCGCGGAAGAACCCGTGGAAGGGCCCGGGGCGGGCCCGGGTGTGGCGGGGTCTGCGAGGGCGGGCCAGACCGCCACGCCCGCGGTGAGCACGCCCACGGCGACCGCGGCGACGACCGACGCCGGACTAACGCCTGCAGGACCCACGTCCGCCAGGGTACGCACCGGTGCGCGTGAGGGGGTCAGGCGGTGCGGCTGAGCAGCGGCAACAGCATGGTCCGCCGAGCCAGGATGTCGTCGTCGATCTGGTGCTCGGCCCCCGCCGCCGACCCGACGACCGGGTAGCGGGCCGCATCGGCCTTGAGCCGACGGGACACCGCGTCGCTGACCACCAGCGCCCAGTCCGCTCCGATGTGCGAGCAGCGCTCGTCGACGGCGCTGAGCAACTGGAGCCCGGCGGGGGTGAACGCGGTGACAGCGCCCAGATCGAGAACGATCGGTGTGTCGGCGGCGACGGTGTGGAGCACGAAGCCCGTCACGCCGTCGACGTTGGCGGCATCGACGCGACCTGCGACGGCCACCACTTTGACGGTATGGCGACAGTGCGCCCAGATGTGTGCGCCCTTGTAATCGACCGCCGGGTTTCCGTAACGGGAAGTGAAGCTCGTCATCGCACCAACCTCCAGACCGCAGGCCCTATCAGCCGACGCTAGCCCGTTGCTCCACGGCTGGTAAGAGGCTTTTCGTAAAACTCTGGTGAGAAACCCTCACACCGTCCGGCCACCCCGCCACCGATATACTTCGGCCCATGTCGAAACGCACCTGGCACCGCACCGGTTTGAGCGCCGCCGCTGCGGTTTTCGCTCTCGCCGCCGTGCCCGCCGCCGTGGCCACCATCGCGCCCAGCGGAGAGGCGAACGCTGACGTGTGCGCCAGCGCCGGCCGGCGCATCTCGGTCAGCGGCTGCGCCAACCTTTCCGATGTCATGGCCCCGTACGTGGTCGGGCCGGATGCCTATGCGCCGATGCCGGGCGACGCAGTCAATGCCTGCGTCGGCTGGAACGGCCGCTGGGTCAACGCCAACGCCTGCGGTTAGCCGGTGCCGCTCACAACGGTCGCCGTCGAGTTGGTGCCGCCCAACATCGACCGCAGCCCCGACGAACAGCGCGAAGAGGCCCGCAAGGTGGCCCGGATCTCCGCCGAGGTGGGCATCGCCCACCAGATCCGGCACGTGATGATCCCCGGCATGATCGACGAGGACGGCGACCGCCCGTTCGAGTTGAAACCCAAACTCGACGTGCTGGACTACTGGCGGATGATCTCCCCGGAACTGCCGGGGGTGCGTGGTCTGTGCACTCAGGTCACCGCGTTCTCCGACGAGCCGACCCTGCGCCGGCGGCTCACCGATCTGGTCGACTCCGGCATGGAGGGCATCGCGTTCGTCGGCGTCCCCCGCACCATGACCGACGGCGAGGGCTCGGGCGTCGCACCCACCGACGCTCTGGCCCTCTACACGGATCTGGTGCCCAACCGCGGGGCGATCCTGATCCCGACCCGGGCCGACGAGACCGGACGCTTCGGTTTCAAGTGCGACCGGGGCGCGACCTACGGCATGACCCAACTGCTGTACTCCGACGCCATCGTCGGGTTCCTCAGCGACTTCGCCGCGACCAGCGCGCACCGCCCCGAGATCCTGTTGTCCTTCGGTTTCGTGCCGAAGATGGAATCGCGTGTGGGCCTTATCAATTGGCTCATCCAAGACCCCGGCAACGCCGCGGTCGCCGATGAGCAGGCCTTCGTCAAGACCCTGGCGGCGTCCGAACCCGCCGACAAGCGCCGGATGATGATGGATCTGTACCGGCGGGTGATCGACGGCGTCGCCGACCTCGGCTTCCCGCTCAGCATCCACCTGGAAGCCACCTACGGGTATTCCGCCCCGGCGTTCGACACGTTCGCCGAGATGCTGGCGTACTGGTCGCCACCGGCTCCCGCCGTGACCGAACCCGTCTAGCCGTCCGGTGAAAACCTGGATCGATTTCGCCGGAGCGCCGGTCTTCGCCATCCCGCTCACCGACAGTTTCGGTGTCCGCACCTGCTGCGAGGGCATGCTCATCGAGGGCCCTCAGGGATGGGGGGAGTTCAGCCCGCCCCGTGAGGTCGACGATCATCAGGCCGTCCGCTGGCTGACCGCTGCGATCGAGGTCGGCACCGTCGGCTGGCCCGACCCGGTCCGGGGCTGGGTGCCCGTCGCCGTCACCGTGCCGGCCGTGACCCCCGAACGGGCCCGCCTCATCGTCGCCGATTCCGGCTGCCGCACCGCGGCGGTCCGCGTCGGCGACCGTCCGGGATCGTTGGCCGAGGACATCGCCCGCATCGAGGCCGTGCGCGAGGAGTTGGGCCCCGACGGCGCGATCCGGTGCGACGCCAACGGCAACTGGGATCTGCAGGCCGCCGCCGAAGCGGTGCCGGCGCTGGACCGGGCGGCGGGCGGCCTGGAATTCGTCGAACAGCCCTGCGCCGATCTGGCGGACATCGCGGCATTGAGGCGCCGGGTCGATGTCGCCATCGCCGTCGACCAGAGCCTGCGGCAGGCACCCGATCCGCTGGGCCTGGACCTGACCGAGGCCGCCGACATCGCGGTGCTGACGGTCGGTGCTCTCGGCGGGGTGCGCCGCGCGCTGCGCGTGGCCGAGTCCATCGGGCTGCCCTGCGTCGCGGCGGTCGATCTGGAGGGCAGCATCGGGATCGCGGGGGGAGCGGCCCTCGCCGGTGTGCTGCCCGAGACGGGGTTCGCCGCGGAATTGGGAACCGGGGTGCTGCTCGGCGGCGATGTGGTCAGCCAGGCGCGGTCGATGGTTCCCGGTATCCCCGACGGCCGTCTCCCGGTCGCGCCGATGCCGCCGCGGCCCGACCCCGAACGGCTGGGGCAGTTCGCCGTCACCGACCCCGAGACCCTCGCCTGGTGGCGCGCCCGACTCGAGTCCGTCGAGCGCTACCTGTAGTTCCGGCCGGTTTTTGCACGGCGAGCCGCCAGTGCGACTATTGACAACAACCGCACCAGATCACAACCGCACCAGAGGCCGACTCCTGCCACGGAAGGCACCAGCCAAGCCCATGTACGACCAGAGCACACCCAACAGCTGGGACGCCGCCAACCAGGAGCCCGGATACCGCATCGATCCGGTCCTGGCCCGCAGCTGGCTGTTGGTCAACGGCGCCCAATACGACAAGTTCGCCCCGGCCGCACGCTCCCGCGCGGACATCGTGGTGCTCGACATCGAGGACGCGGTGGCCCCGAAGGGCAAGGTGGCCGCGCGGGAGAACGTGAAACGCTGGCTGGCTGACGGCAAGACCGACTGGGTCCGGGTCAACGGCTTCGGGACGCAGTTCTGGGCCGACGATCTGGCCATGCTGTCCACCACCAGCGTCGGTGGGGTGATGCTGGCGATGGTCGAGTCCGTCGACCACATCACCGAGACCGCCAAGCTGCTGCCCGACATCCCGATCGTCGCCCTCGTCGAGACCGCCCGCGGACTGGAGCGGATCACCGCCATAGCCGCCGCCAAGGGCGCCTTCCGGCTGGCGTTCGGTATCGGCGACTTCCGCCGCGACACCGGGTTCGGGGAGAACCCCGGCACGCTGGCCTACGCCCGGTCGCGATTCACCATCGCCGCCAAGGCAGCCGGCCTGCCCGGTGCCATCGACGGGCCGACCGTCGGTTCCAGCGCCCTGAAACTCAGTGAGGCCACCGCCGTGTCGGCCGAGTTCGGGATGACCGGCAAGATCTGCCTGACACCCGACCAGTGCCCGACGGTCAATGAAGGTCTCTCCCCGTCGCAGGAGGAGATCAGCTGGGCGGGGGAGTTCTTCGCCGAGTTCGAGCGCGACGGCGGCGAGATCCGCAACGGCTCCGATCTGCCGCGCATCGCCCGTGCGCGCAAGATCATCGAACTCGCCCGCGCCTACGGTATCGAGGTGTCGGAATTCGACGACCAGGCCGTGCACGTGAGCGCGCCGTCGGACACCTACCACTACTGATTCCCGCTACCGGATCCCACTGCTGGGTCTCCCGAGCAGACGAAAACCGCACTTCGCACGCCCCATCGGATCTAGGGTTGACTCACCATGTCAGCCCCGCTGCGCCCAGCCTGGCTGGCCGGACAGCCGGTCAGCCGACGAAAGCTGCGCAGACTCCGCCGGCGACTCGAGTCCGTCGGTGTCGACGTCCCCGCCGATCGGCTCCGGCGGATCGCCGCCGGCGATCCCCCCACCGCGGCGGAGTTGGTGGACATCACCTTCGCCGATCTGGCAACGTCACTTCGAGGCGACCAGCGCCATAGGAAACGGGTTCGCGCGCAACGCTATTGCCTGCACAGCGCGGTGGTGATCGGTGCCACCGTCGTCGCACTGAACCTGCTGGTGTGCCTGGGGTTGCTGTTCTTCACCCTCGCCGCGCACGGCTTCCCGCACTGACCTACTACGAAACGACGTGCTCGTCAGCCACCGTCAGGGCGGCGTCGAGGATACCGAGACCCTCGGCGACCTCCGCGTCGGTGACGTTGCACGGCGGGCAGGCGTGAATGCGGTTGAAGTTGGCGAAGGGCAGCATCCCACCCGACTTGCAGGCCGCCACAACAGCATTCATCGCAGGACTGGTGCCGCCGTAGGGTGCCAGCGGCTCGCGGGTCGCCGGATTGGCAACCAACTCGATGGCCCAGAACACTCCCAGGCCGCGTACCTCGCCGACCGAGGGATGGCGGGAAGCCAAGTCCCGCAGTCCCGGGCCGAGCACCTCCTCACCAATGCGAGCGGCGTTGGCCACCATGCCCTCGTCCTCCATGGCGTTGATCGTCGCCACGGCCGCCGCACAGGCCAGCGGATGACCCGAGTAGGTGAGCCCGCCCGGGTAGGCGCGGTCGGCGAAGGTGGCGTAGATGGCGTCGTTGATCGCGACGCCGCCGAGTGGCACGTAGCCGGAGGTGACGCCTTTGGCGAAGGTGATGAGGTCGGGCACCACGTCGAAGTTCTGGATGGCGAACCACTTTCCGGTCCGCCCGAAGCCGGCCATCACCTCGTCGGCGATCATGACGATCCCGTGCCGGTTGCAGATCTCCCGCACCCCGGCCAGGTAACCCGGCGGGGGCACCATGATGCCCGCGGTCCCCGGCACGGACTCCAGAATGATCGCGGCGATGGTCGAGGGACCCTCGTGGGCGATGAGGCGCTCGAGATAGTCCAGCGCCCGCTGCGACTCCTGCTCCTCGGTCTCGGCGTAGAACGACGAGCGGTAGAGGAACGGGCCGTTGAAGTGCACGACGCCGGCGGCGCCGTAGTCGCTGGCGTAACGGCGCGGGTCGCCGGTGAGGTTGATGGCGGTGTCGGTGCCCCCGTGGTACGAGCGGTAACGGGAGAGCACCTTGCGTCGGCCGGTGTGCAGACGGGCCATCCGGACCGCATGCTCGACGGCGTCGGCGCCGCCGTTGGTGAAGAACACGTGGTTGAGGTCGCCGGGGGTGCGTTCGGCGATCAGCCGTGCGGCCTCCGACCGGGCGGCGTTGACGTGCTGAGGAGCGATCGTGCACAGCTTGGCGGCCTGCTCGGCGATGGCGGCCACCACCTTGGGGTGCTGATGCCCGATGTTGGTGAACACCAGTTGGCCGGAGTAGTCCAGCAGTTTGTTGCCCTCGCCGTCCCAGACGTAGGAGCCGTCGGCAGCGACGATGGTCATCGGCTTGATCTGAGCCTGCGCCGACCACGAATGGAAGACGTGCTCGCGGTCCAGGTCGTAGGCCCGGTGTCCCTCGGCGATCGCGGCGTCCAGATCCTGGCCGTTCGGAAGGGTCTGGTGAAGGGTTCCGTGAAGTGTCTCGGGCAGAACCGCGTCGGTGGTTGTCATCGGCCAGTCATCTCCAAGGTTCTTTCCGCTGCCGGGGTACCAGTGTGGTGCACGTTTCGGGGCCAAAGTTTACCCGCACGACCATGACAACGACCTAGCTCCACTTGGGACACCGTTGGGTCACGGTTTAGGGCAAAAGTCCAGGTCAGCACAGGAGGGGCACTGGCGGTGGCCGATCCGCTGTTGTAGAAGTGACGGTAGTGGCTGAAGTGAACGAACGTCGTGAAACGACAGCAGGAGGTTGGTCAGATATGAAGCGCATCTACACGGTGATCGTCAGCATGGCGATGCTGGTGGCCGGGTTACTGGTCGGTCCCGGCGTGGCATCCGCCGCACCGGTGACCCGCGATCAGGCGGTCAACTTAGTCATCGCCCGCGGCCTCGCCCAACGCGGCGTGCCGTACGCGTGGGGCGGCGGCACCATCACCGGACCCACTGCCGGCAGTGGCGACGGCGCATCGACCGTCGGCTTCGACGCTTCCGGGCTGATCCAGTACGTCTACGCCGGGGTGGGCGCCAAACTGCCGCGCTCCTCGGGCGCGATGTACACCGTCGGCCAGAAGGTGACCCCGGCGCAGGCGTTGCCGGCCGACCTGATCTTCTACGGGCCGGAGGGCACCGAGAGCGTCACCATGTTCCTCGGGAACAGCCAGATGCTGGAAGTCAGCGATGCCGGGGTCGTGGTGTCACCGGTCCGGACCGAGAACATGGCGCCGTATCTGATCCGGATCATCGCCTGACGGCCGGCGGTCAGGCGCAGTCGGTGCAGATCTGGTCCCCATCGCGACCACGGGCAAGCCGGTTGCGGTGGTGGACCAGAAAGCAACTCCGGCAGGTGAATTCGTCGGGTTGCCTGGGTATGACCGCCACCATGAGTTCCTCGCCGCTGAGGTCGGCGTCGGGCAGGAAGAAGACATCGGGCTCGTCGCTGTCGAGAGCGGCGGCGGGCTCGACGCGCCGCACGGCCAACTCGTCCAGCGGTTCGTCCTGATCCTCGGCCCGGGTGCGGCGGGGGGTGTCGTAATCAACGGTCATGGCTCGTGCCTCTCAGGTTCTGCCCAGGCGGTCGATTGCTCGACCTTGCATGCCGTGTCTTCTTCCCATCCGGAGCAGGTGTTAAACACCAGCGCCTACACGCGCCAGAGCGACTCCTGGGCGACGCTGGCCACCAGCCGGCCGTCGCGGTCCCGGATCGAACCGAAGGCCAGACCGCGGGCGTCGCTGTGGCTCACCCCGACCGCGTCGTAGCAGTGCCACCGGGTCGGGTCGATTCTGCGGTGCAGCCACAGCGCGTGGTCGAGGCTCGCCGCTCCACCGGGTCCGGGTTCGTCGTGTCCAGGCGGCCGCGCCGCGGACACCAGGCCGAGATCGGAGAGGAACGTGACGGCGCAGGCCTGCAGCAGCGGATCGTCCTCGACCGGTCCGCGTGAGCGGAACCAGAACGGCTGCAGCGGCCACTCGGGCGGGTTCTCCCGCGTCGCCACGCGCGCCTCGAAGAAGTCGGGCCACGGGTCCGGAGGCTGCACCTCCGTCGTCGCCTCGTCGAACGGCAACAGCGGAGGCCCGGGACGTTGGAAATCGACGGTGATCTCCGGAACGTGGAACGAGGCGAGCATCTCGAAGATGGGGACCCCGACCTGGCTGGCGGTGACCCGGCGGGTGTCGAACGAGCGTCCGTCGCGGGTGGTCTCCACCAGGTATTCGACGTCCACCCCGACCTGGCCGCCCTTGATGAAGTAGGCGTGCAGCGACTGGGGGAGCCGGTCGGGTCCGACGGTCCGGCCGGCCGCGGCGAGGGCCTGCGCGGCGATCAGCCCCCCGTACAGACGCGGACCGCCCCCGAAGGTCGTCGACGACCGGAACGCCGGACCGGCACCCTCGAGCCGAACCAGGTCGGCGATCCAGCTTGGCATGAGGTCTCCGGCGGTCGGTCGTCATCGTCCTTGGATGGGACGGCTCACGATATCGCCGGCACCTACACTCAGCGACATGGCGCAGGACCAGGGCACACCGACTGGACTGCTCAACATCGACGACTGCGTGGATTCCCGGGGCGAGATCGCCCTACCGCCAGGTTTGACGCTGGTGTCCCTGATCGAGCGCAACGTCGCCAGTGTCGGCGAGACGG
The DNA here is from genome assembly GCA_903862565.1 of uncultured Actinomycetes bacterium. Classification (GTDB taxonomy): domain Bacteria; phylum Actinomycetota; class Actinomycetes; order Mycobacteriales; family Mycobacteriaceae; genus Mycobacterium. The sequence goes on from CAIOYU010000001.1 coordinate 9,286, forward strand.
TGGCCTACCGCTATCTGGATTTCGCCCGCGCCCAGGACGGCGACGTCACCGACATCACCTGGGCCCAGTTCGACGTCCGCATCCGGGCCATCGCCGCGCGGATCCAACAGGTGGCCGCGCGCGGTGATCGGGTGGCGATTCTGGCTTCTCAGGGCCTGGATTACGTCTGCGCGTTCTTCGCGACACTGAAGGCCGGGGCCATCGCGGTACCGCTGTTCGCGCCGGAGTTGCCCGGCCACGCCGAACGTCTGACGATAGCTCTCACCGATGCCACACCTGGTGTCCTGTTGACCACGCGATCCGCCGTCGAGGCCATCGAGGCGTTCGTCACCACACTGCCCGGCCGCCGACCCCCACTGCTCGTCGTCGACGAGATTCCCGACTCGGCTCACCAGGATTTCGTTCCCGTCGAGATCGACCCCGACGACGTCTCCCATCTGCAGTACACCTCCGGCACCACCCGGCCGCCCGTGGGCGTCGAGATCACCCACCGGGCTTTCTGCACCAACCTCGTTCAGATGATCCTGTCGATCGACCTGCTGGACCGAAACACCCACGGCGTCAGTTGGTTACCGCTCTACCACGACATGGGCCTGTCGATGATCGGCTTCCCACTCACCTATGGCGGACACTCGACGTTGATGTCGCCCACCGCTTTCGTCCGCCGCCCCAACCGGTGGATCAGGGCCATCTCGGACGGGTGCGCCGAGGGCAGAGTGGTCACCGCCGCACCCAACTTCGCCTACGAGTGGGCGGCGCAGCGCGGGCTGCCGCCCGCCGGGGAGACGTTGGACCTGAGCAGGGTCACGATGATCATCGGTTCCGAACCGGTCAGCATGGCCGCTATCGACAGTTTCACCGAAGCTTTCGCGCCCCATGGCCTTCCGCCCACAGCGATCAAGCCGTCGTACGGGATCGCCGAGGCCACCCTGTTCATCGCCGACATTCCTCCCGACGCCCGACCCACCGCGACGCACTTCGACAGAGACCGTCTCGCCGCGGGGGAGGCGATCGTGGTGGCCGCCGACGCCCCGAACGCGGTGGCACACGTGTCCTGCGGCACGGTGGCACGCAGCCTGCGCGCCATCGTCGTCAATCCCGATACGGGCCAGGAACTTCCGGACGGCCGCGTCGGCGAATTCTGGCTGCACGGCGACAATGTCGGCCGCGGCTACTGGAACCGCCCGGTGGAGACCCGCCGGCAATTTCATGCGCGTCTCGTCACGCCACTGGCCGTGTGGAGTCGCGCTGAGGGCGTGCCCGCCGACGCCGACTGGCTGCGGACCGGCGATCTGGGCATGTTCTTCGGCGGCCAACTGTTCGTCACCGGGCGGATCGTGGATCTGCTGACCATCGACGGCCGCAATCACTACCCGCAGGACATCGAAGTCACCGCGGCGGACGCCTCAGCGCTGGTGCGGCGCGGTTACGTCGCCGCGATCAGCGCCCCACGCGGCGAGGACGGCCGGGACCAGCTGGTGATCGTTGCCGAGCGGGCAACGGGCACAAGCCGTTCCGATCCGGGTCCGGCGATCACGTCGGTCCGCGAGGTGGTGTGCAAGCGCCACGGGGTGGAGGCCGCCGACGTGCTCCTGCTCCCCGCCGGCGGCATACCCCGCACCACCAGCGGCAAGGTGGCCCGCCGGGCCACCCGGGATGAGTACCTCAGAGGCACCTTGAGCGGACGGACACACTGATGCTGCACCGATTTGTCGACCTCTACCGGCGCACCGGCGCCGACGTGCCGTTCGGAAATCCGTTGCCCTCACACGGAACCGAGATGGAGGGGTGGTTCTGGCGGGTCTCCGACGAGGCCAGCGGCCGGGCACTGATCGCGCTGTGCAGCGTCAACCGCCACCCGCAGGGGGATTGGTCGACCGCCGCGGTGGCCGTCCACCCCGGTCTGACGGTGCACTCCGGCGCGCTGCCGGGATCGCGGGCCCGGCAGTCACCGTTCGCCGTCAGCGCCGGGGACGAGACCGAAGGGTTCACCGTCGACACCGACCGGGTCAGGTTCTCCCTCGGCGGCCTGCGCCTGGACATGCGCGTCCACGATCCGGTCACCTGGCCCAAGGCCTTCGGGGGCGGCGGAATATTCTCGGCCATACCGTTTCTCAATCAGTACTGGCACCCGTACTATCTCGGCGGAAAGGCAAGTGGCACCGTCACTTACGGTGACCAGACGTGGGATTTCGACGGCGCGAAGCTCTACGCCGAACGGAACTGGGGTACCGGCTTCCCGCTGCGCTGGTGGTGGGGGCAGGCACACGACTTCGGCGCTGACGACGTGTGCGTGGCATTCTCCGGAGGGCTGCTGTCTCTGGGTCCCATCGCCCGCGACGTCAACGGCATACTGGTGCGGGTGGGCTCGAAGGTCATCCGGATGACCCCGCCGGTGCTGGTGCGCTCGCAGATCGGGGACAACCACTGGCTGCTGCGCGGCCGGTCTGCGCGCTATCAGATCGAATTGGAGGGCGACGGCACCCATCTGCCGCCGCACGTCCTACCGGTCCCGCTGCCCGGGGAGCGGCGAAACATCGACACCGACTTCGAGCACCTGGGCGCCCGTCTGCGGTGCACGGTGCGCGAGCGCGGCCGGGTGCTGTTCGACGGCACCTCGGAGTTGGCCGGCCTCGAGGTCGGTTCCCGTCCCGAATAACCACGATTCACACAGGAGGGCGCAATGAGCCTGCAGTTGTCAGACGAGCAGAACAGCATGGTCGCCACGATCCGCGAGTTCGCCGGCAGGGAATGCGGGACGCGGGAGAAGCGACTGGCGCTGACCGACGGGGGACGGGTTCACACCAACGGCGACATCGCCGCGAAGATGGCGGATCTGGGGTTCCTGGGGTTGTCGATCCCCGAGGAGTACGGCGGTGCCGGCGGTGGCCTCTTCGATGCCTGCCTGTTCGTCGAGGAGATGATCTACAACCGCATCCCACTGGGGAGCTATCCCGTCACCCTGATCGTCGCGCACATGTATCTGAACTTCGCCTCCGGCGATCTCAAGCACGAGGTCCTGGGCGCGATCGTCGCGGGCATGCCGACCGCGGTCGCCATGTCCGAGCCCGGTTCCGGTTCCGACGTCGCCTCGCTGCGCTGCAAGGCCGAGGCGGTGGACGGGGGCTACCGCATCAACGGCCAGAAGACCTGGATCTCCAATGCCCATCTGTCCGACCACATCATGCTGGTGGCCCGCACCGCCGACACCGGCGACAAACACCAGGGCATCTCGATGATCTCGGTGCCCACGTCCGCCCCGGGGGTCGAGATCCGCCCGATCGCCACGATGGGACTGGAGGTCAACGACGTGTTCTTCACCGACTACGAGGTCGGTGCGGAACGGCTCGTCGGGTCGGAGGGGAAGGGCTGGTTGCAGTTGATCGCCGGCCTGAACACCGAACGGGTGATCGTCGGCGCGGTCGCGCTCGGCCAGGCCCGCCGCGCCTTCGACGACACTCTGGACTACGTGAAGACCCGCGAGCAGTTCGGCCGACCGGTCGGCTCGAATCAGGCTCTCTCACAACGGCTTGCCGACCTGGCGACCGAGCTCGAATGCACTCGGCTGCTGGTGCACGACGTGGCCCAGCGGGTGGATGAG
>CAIOYU010000002.1 GCA_903862565.1 uncultured Actinomycetes bacterium
GCAGTCCAGCGGGCCGAAGCAGACGACGCCGTCCATGCCGTCGTTGTCACCGGAGCAGGCAAGGCCTTCTGTGCCGGCGCAGATCTGTCCGCCCTCGGGGCTGCAGCGCGCGAGGGCTTGGAACGCATCTACGCCGGCTTCATGGCCGTCGGCCGCTGCCAGTTACCCACGATCGCCGCGGTCAATGGGGCCGCCGTGGGTGCGGGACTCAATCTGGCCCTTGCCGCCGACGTCAGAATCGCCGGCCCGCACGCTCTGTTCGACCCGCGCTTCCAGAAGCTGGGCATACACCCCGGCGGCGGTGCCACCTGGATGCTGCAACGCGCGGTGGGCCCGCAGGTTGCCCGGGCCGCGCTGCTGTTCGGCATGCGCTTCGACGCCGACGCGGCCGTGCGCCACGGACTTGCTCTCGAGGTCGCCGACGACCCACTGGCTGCTGCCCTGGAATTGGCGGCGGGCCCCGCGTCGGCACCGCGCGAAGTGGTGCTGGCCACCAAAGCTTCGATGCGAGCCACCGCGATACCAGGCTTCCTCGACACCGATCATCACGCGGCCGCCAAGGACATCGAACTTGGGCCGCAAGCGCTCTCGATCGAATCGCCGGAATTCAAGGCTCGCCTGGCCGCGGCCCAGCGCCGCTGAGGTAGGCGGCGATCAGGCGGCAAAGCGATGCAGCATCTCGCGATTGAGCCACACCTCGACTTCGCTCAACACCGGCCCCGGTGTCCCCGGTAACGGCGGAGCCACCGAATGGTGGTGCGCCCCCGTAGGGGTGGTGAACTCAGCGGAATGCCGGGCTGATTCAGCCTGACTCGTGCGGACTTCCCAGCCTGTTGCCTCTTTGGTGTAGTTGCAGCCTGCACAGAGACCCAGACCATTGGCCGCACTGGTCGCCCCGCCACGCCGGTGCGGTGTGGCGTGGTCCCGATGGCGAATCGGGGCGTCGCAGTATGGCGTCCGGCACCGAAGGTCGCGAAGGCCGACGAATGCAGCCAGGCCCTTGGGAAACGTCCGGGACTGGGACTCCATCGCGACAAGTGCTCCGCTTGCCGGTGCGGCGTAAAGACGGCGCAGCGTCGCCCGGGACCGCGGATCGTTGACCGCCGCGGTGATGAGACTCTGCGCGACGGCCGACGGCACCGAGCCGTAACCGGCCACCACCGCGGGCGCATTTTCCACTCCCAGTAGCGCCTGGTCGGAGATGACCAGGTTGACGGCAACGGGAACAGCGTGGTCGGCTGGCCGGCCGGTGACCCACTCGACGAGCGTGTCAGCCATTATCTGGCCCCGGGACCGCCCGTCCAGACATACGTCAGCCTGCCGCTTGAGAGCCGCGTACACCGAAACCCCCTGAGCCACCGGCAGCAGAGCAGTCACATATGTCATCGTGTCGGGAGCAGGACGGATCGTGACCGTGCGGTCGTCAGGGGCCCGGGCAGCGCGGTCCACTACGGCGTGTGGGTCGAGACGGTAGGCGATCGCCTTGGCCGCGGCCGCCAGAGCGGCATCGCCCACACCGTCGAGTCGCTCACGGTCCGAACATAACTCCGCATCGAGGCGACCGCGATCCGCAACGTCGAGGCAGGCTGACTCCCGCACCACGATGGTGGCCCGCCACTCCGACAGCACTCCTTCCTCGAGAGCGGCCAGAGTGTGGGGCATCTCGTGCACGAGCGCCTTCGCCATGCCGAGGTGACGAGAACCGCGGACCGGGGAGTCGCGCCGCGCCAGGGCCACCTCGGCAGCCAGGCCGCGACATCGCCGGACGGCGGGAACGCCCGCCTCCGCCTCGGCCGTCCGCCGCGCGATGTCCAGTGCCGCGGTGAGACGGGCCTGCCGGGCTGCGGCCGCAGCCTTGAGCCGCTCCATCGCCGCAATACCTTCGACCAGGGCCGATTCGTCAGCGTAGGGGTCAAAGTCGGGAAGTTGTTCGAACATAGGTTCGATATTAGATGTGAGGTCCGACAAGTCATCGCGGTTATGGTGTCCTCATGGATCTCCCGTTCAGCCGCCGCCAAGCGCTGAAACTCGCCGGCGGCCTCGGCGTGGCGTCGCTGACCGCGCAGCGGGCGCAGGCCAGTCCTGGCGCGGCACCCACGTCGGGAGTCATGCTGTGCCGGGATTCCTGGGGCGCACGACCGGCCAGGGCCGGAGGCCGGGCCCACACCATCACCCGAATGACAATCCACCACTCCGCCGTCGCTCTGCCCGACAACCGGCAGATCGCCGCCCGACTGCGCCAGCACCAGCGCTATCACATGGACGACAAGGGCTGGGTGGACATCGCCTATCACGCGGCGGTCGACCGCCGCGGCAATATTTTCGCGCTGCGCAACACCGCGATCGCCGGAGACACCGCTACCGACTACGACACCACCGGCCACTTCCTGGTGTTGTGCGAGGGCAACTTCGATGAGGAAGCCGTGACCGAGGCGCAACTCAACGGCGCAGCCCTCGTCTGCGCCTGGGCGACAAGACAGTTCGGCATCGGCGTCGACACCCTCGGCAGCCACCGCGAGATGACCGCGGCGACGGACTGTCCGGGAACCACCCTGCAGGCACACGTCGCCTCGGGCGACCTCGAGAGCCGTATCAGCGGGCTCATCGGGTCGGGCTTTCAACTCACCCCGGTGTGCGGCCAGGAGGCCACGACCCTCGTCAGTGCTATCGAGGCGGCCCGCTAAGTACCGACTGTCGCGGACCTCAGCCCAGCCCGAGTTCGCGTGCGATCAGCATCAGCTGGACTTCGGTTGTGCCCTCACCGATTTCGAGAATCTTGCTGTCCCGGTAGTGCCGCGCCACGGTGTATTCGTTCATGAACCCGTAGCCGCCGTGGACCTGGGTGGCGTCGCGGGCATTGTCCATCGCGGCCTCGCTGGAGATCAGCTTGGCGATCGCGGCCTGCTTCTTGAACGGCTTGCCCGCCAACATCAACGCAGCAGCGTCGTAGTAGGCGGTGCGGGCCGCGTGTGCCCGGGCCTCCATCCGGGCGATCTTGAACTCGATGGCCTGGAACCGCCCGATCGGCTGGCCGAACGCGGAACGCTCTCCGGCGTACTTCACGCACTCGTCGACGCACCCCTGCGCAGCGCCGGTGGCCAGCGCGGCGATGGCCACCCGCCCCTCGTCGAGGATGCTCAGGAAGTTCGCGTACCCGCGGCCCCGCTCGCCGAGCAGGTTCTCCTCGGGCACCCGCACATCGGTGAACGACAGTGGGTGAGTGTCGGATGCGTTCCACCCCACCTTGTCGTAAGCGGGTTCAGCAGTGAATCCGGCGGTGGGGACGGGCACGAGAATTGAGGAGATCTCGCGCTTGGAGCCGGCCGAACCGGTCACCGCGGTGACGGTCACCAGTTTGGTGATATCCGTTCCGGAGTTGGTGATGAATTGCTTGGTGCCATTGATCACCCACTGACCGTCGTTGAGCACCGCAGTGGTCCGGGTGGCGCCGGCGTCGGTGCCTCCGCCCGCCTCGGTGAGGCCGAAGGCGCCGAGCGCACGGCCACTTGTCAAGAGCGGCAACCACTCCTGCTTCTGGGCCTCGTTCCCGAACCGGTAGACCGGCATCGCTCCCAGTGAAACGCCACCCTCCAACGTGATGGCCACGCTCTGGTCCACTTTGGCCAGTTCCTCCAGCGCCAGGCAGAGCGCGAAGTAGTCGCCACCCATGCCGCCGTACTCTTCGGGGAACGGCAGTCCGAAAAGGCCCATGTCGGCCATCCCGGCGACCACCTCGTACGGGAAGGAATGCTCGGCATCGTGCTTGGCGGCTACTGGAGCCACGACGGTGCGGGCGAAGTCCCTGACCGTCTTGACCAGTTGCGCGTACTCGTCGGGCAGGGTTCCGGTAGAGAGGAAATCGCTCATGAGGCACCTTCCGTATTCACTCTGATGCGGGCCATTGGCTGGCCCACCTTGACTTGATCACCTAAGGACACCAGAAGCTCCACCACGCCCGCCACCGGCGAGCGCAGCGCGTGCTCCATCTTCATCGCCTCCACCGCCACCACCACGGCGCCGGCCTCGACCGGTTCACCGTCCGAAACGGCTACCGCGACCACAGAACCCGGCATCGGGCTGGTCAACTCGGCATCGCCGCTGTGTTCCTCGTCGGGGCGAACCGACGCCTCTTGGACCTCGTGGAGCAGCACCGTTCGGCCGTCCCCGGCGAGCCAGATCTCGTGGTCGGCATCGGCGACGACGTAGTCGCGACGCAGGCCGTCGATGGTCACCGACAACTCACGACCCGTCAACGCAGCTGCCAGGGAATGACTCTCGCCGTCTTCGATGCATACCTGCCCCTGCTGAGGGCTCCCGGTGATGTGGACGTGATCGGTTCGCGCTCCACCGCGCAGTCGGATGGCGATCGGGGCGGGATCGCCAAGGCGCCATCCCGACGGGACGGCCCACAGGTCGGCCGAGCCGGCCGGCCAGCGCTGCAACCAACGGTAGGCCGCCGCGGCGATGAAGGCGTCGTCGCCGGCCTCGGGCGCCGGGAAGTCCATGCGTTCCAACAGGCCGGTGTCGAGACGGCCGGCGACAACATCGTTGTCGGACAGCACGAATCGCAGGAAGCCGACGTTGGTCCCCACTCCCAGCACGGCGGTCTCGGCCAGCGCCCTGTCCAGACCGCGCAGCGCGGACGCCCGATTCTCGCCGTGGACAATCACTTTGGCCAGCATCGGGTCGTACTCGCTGCCGATCGTCATCCCGGCCGTGAGCCCGGAGTCGACACGGACCCCGGGTGAGGGATGGGCCTCGGTGAGCCCCAGCACACGCCCGCCGGTCGGCAGGAACCCGGCCGCCGGGTCCTCGGCGTAGACACGGGCCTCGACAGCGTGCCCACGCATGGTGATGTCATCCTGTCCGCAGGTCAGCGGTTCTCCCCCGGCGATGCGAACCTGCCATTCCACCAGGTCCCAGCCGGTCACCATCTCGGTGACCGGGTGCTCCACCTGAAGGCGGGTGTTCATCTCCATGAAGAAGAACTCGTCGGGACGGTCGGCGGACACGATGAACTCCACCGTCCCGGCACCGACGTAGTCGACGCTGCGGGCGGTGTCACAGGCCGCAGCACCGATCCGGGCCCGGGTCGCGGCGTCAAGCAGAGCCGAGGGAGCCTCCTCGATCACCTTCTGGTGTCGCCGTTGCAGGCTGCACTCACGCTCGCCGAGGTGCAGCACCGTCCCGTGCGCATCGGCCAGCACCTGGACTTCGATATGGCGGGGCCGCAACACGAACCGCTCGAGGAACAGCGTGTCGTCCCCGAATGCGGCACCCGCTTCGCGGCGTGAGGAGAGCAACGCGGCGGGCAGTTCGGCGGGATCGTCGACGCGCCGCATCCCTTTACCGCCACCGCCTGCCGAGGGCTTCACCAGGACCGGGAAACCGATCCCGTCGGCAGCGGCGATCAGGTCGGCATCGGACAGGCCGGGTTCGGAAATGCCGGGCACCACAGGTACGCCGAATGCCGAGACCGCGGCCCGAGCGGCGATCTTGTCTCCCATCGTGGCGATCGCACCTATGGGCGGCCCGATGAACACCAACCCGGTTCGTTCCAGAGCGGCCGCGAATTCGGCGTTCTCCGAGAGGAACCCATAGCCGGGGTGGACGGCCTGCGCGCCGGTGCGGACGGCGGCGTCCACCACCGCGTCGATGTCGAGGTAGCTCAACCGGGCCGGCGGCGGCCCGATCCGGACGGCGACGTCGGCCTCGGCGACGTGACGCGCGTCGGCGTCGGCGTCGCTGTAGACCGCGACGGAGCGAATTCCCATGGCTCGCAGGGTCCGGATCACCCGGACGGCGATCTCGCCGCGGTTGGCCACCAGGACGGTGTCGAAGATATCCATCATCACATCCGGAAGACGCCGTAGGAGACCGGTTCCAGCGGGGCGTTGCCGGTGACCGAAAGAGCAAGGCCGAGAATAGTTCTGGTATCTGCCGGGTCGATCACGCCGTCGTCCCACAGTCGCGCCGTCGAATAGTAGGGGTTACCCTGCGTCTCATACTGCGCCCGGATCGGGGCCTTGAAGTCCTCCGCCTCCTCGGCGGTCATCTCACCGCGCACGGCGGCCAGCACCGACGCTGCCTGCTCACCGCCCATGACCGAGATCCGGGCGTTGGGCCACATCCACATGAACCGCGGGGAATAGGCCCGTCCGCACATCGAATAGTTGCCCGCACCATAGGATCCGCCGATCACTACGGTCAGCTTCGGGACCCGTGCGCAGGCCACCGCGGTGACCATCTTGGCGCCGTGCTTGGCGATCCCCGCGGCCTCGTAGTCGCGGCCGACCATGAAACCGTTGATGTTCTGCAGGAACACGAGCGGGATGGTGCGCTTGTCGCACAGCTGGATGAAATGCGCTCCCTTGAGGGCGGATTCGCCGAACAGCACGCCGTTGTTGGCGATGATGCCGACCGGGTGGCCGTGGATACGGGCGAACCCGGTGACCAGGGTGCTGCCGTACTCGGCCTTGAACTCGGAGAATTCGCCGCCGTCGACGATGCGGGTGATGACTTCGTGGACGTCGTACGGGGTCCGCGAATCGACGGGGACGACGTCGTACAACTCGTGCTGATCGGCGACCGGTTCCACGGCCGGGCGCACCTCCCATGGCACCGGCGACTGCGGACCGAGCGTGGCCACGATGGTCCGCACGATCCGCAGGGCATCACGGTCATCGCGGGCCAGATGGTCGACGACGCCGGAGGTCTTGGCGTGCAGGTCCCCCCCGCCGAGTTCCTCTGCGGTGACCACTTCGCCGGTGGCGGCCTTCACCAGGGGCGGCCCACCCAGGAAGATGGTGCCCTGGTTGCGGACGATGACGGTCTCGTCGCTCATGGCCGGCACGTAAGCCCCACCAGCGGTGCAGGATCCGAGCACTGCGGCGATCTGCGGGATCCCAGCCGCACTGAGATTGGCTTGATTGAAGAAGATCCGCCCGAAGTGCTCGCGGTCGGGGAACACCTCGTCCTGGCAGGGCAGGAACGCGCCCCCGGAATCCACCAGGTAGATGCAGGGCAGCCGGTTCTGTGCGGCGATCTCCTGGGCGCGCAGGTGCTTCTTGACCGTCACCGGGTAGTAGGTGCCGCCTTTGACGGTGGCGTCGTTGGCCACCACCATGCACTCACGACCGGAAACCCGGCCGATTCCGGTGATGATCCCGGCGCCCGGGCAGTCGTCGTCGTACATGCCGTTGGCCGCCAGGGGTGCGATCTCCAACAACGGACTGCCCGGGTCGAGCAGCGCATCGACGCGGTCCCGCGGCAGGAGCTTGCCGCGCGCGACGTGACGTTCCCGGGCACGTTCGGACCCGCCGAGAGCTGCGGCGGCCAGTTTGGCGCGCAACTCGTCGACGAGGAGCAGATGCGCCTCGCGGTTGGCGGCGGGTGATGCCATCGTGGATGCCCTTGGTTAATGACGACTAACTGGTGTTAGGTTAGTGAAGATTAACCCAAATCGACCGGCATTGCGAACGGAGGGCCATGACGGCTCCCACCCGGCGCAGCCTGCAGAAGTCGGACCGCCGTTCGCAACTGCTGGCCGCCGCCGAACAGTTGATCGCCGAGCGCGGCTTCCTGGCGGTCCGACTCGAAGACATCGGCTCCGCCGCCGGGGTGAGCGGCCCGGCCATCTACCGCCACTTCCCCAACAAGGAAGCGCTGCTGGTGGAGTTGCTGGTGGGCATCAGCACCAGACTGCTCGCCGGCGCACAGGCAGTCGTCGCCGACGCCGGCGACCCCGCTGCCGCACTGGACGGCCTGATCGACTTCCATCTGGAATTCGCACTGGCCGAACCCGACCTGATCCGGATCCAGGACCGGGACCTGGCCAGCCTTCCCGCACCAGCCCAGCGACAGGTCCGCCGGGCACAGCGCCGTTACGTCGAGACCTGGGTCTCGGCGTTGCGCGGTGTCCACCCGCACCTGGCCGAGGACGACGCCCGGTTGATGGCGCACGCCGCGTTCGGCCTGCTGAACTCCACCCCGCACAGCGTGCGTTCGGCAGACCGGCGCCGCTCGCGTGACGTACTGCGGGCCATGACAGCGTCCGCGCTGCGGATCCGGCAGTGAGAGCGAGACAAACGGGTCCAAGCGCGAACCTGTTCGGCGCGGGTAGCCTACTTTCGTGAGCGAGCCACGCGGACCGGGATGGTCCGACCCGTCGGCTAACGGCTATCCCCCGACCACCGACCCGGCCTACGGGCAATACCCGGGGCAGTATTGGGGGCCCATCTACTCCGGCCCCGGCTACAGCAGTTCCGGCTACACCGGCTCCGGCTACACCACCCCTGCCACCCAGCAGACCGAACAGCTTCCCCCTTACTGGCAGCCAGGCGGCGGCTATCCACCACAGCAGCCACCCACGCCGCCACCCCCGCCGCCCCAACCCCCGAAGTCACCCCGCTGGCTGTGGGCTCTCGCCGGTGCGGCGGTCCTCCTGGTGGCCGGCCTGGTGCTGGCACTGGTGATCGTGAGCAGCTCCGCCAGGGACTCCCAAGTGGTGGCGCCGCTGCCACAGACCACCGCCCCGCGGCTCACCACCCCCACCCGGGTGCCGACGGTCCCCTCGACGACCAGCCGCATTCCGCTGCCGACGTCGTCGGCTCGTCCCGAACCGACGACCACCGCTGAGTCCCCGGTCCCGTTCCCGCCTGACGAGACGACCACCAGCCCGACCGGGAGCGAGACCGTGGTCTACAACGTCAGCGGCGAAGGACGGGCGATCAACATCACCTACGTCGACTCCGGCGGGGTGATGCAGACCGAGTTCAACGTGGCGCTGCCGTGGAGCAAAGAAGTCAGCCTCGCGGCTCCCGCAAAGAACACCGCAAGTGTGGCCGTCGTCAACGTCGGGCGCGACGTCACCTGCAGTGTTTCTGTCAACGGCGCTCAGGTGCGCCAGCGCACCGGCCAGGGCCTGACGATCTGCACCGGGTTCGCCTAGTCCGTTCGGTGGAACGCGGGAACCCGGACGAACAGCATGCCGATCAGGCCCGCCGTCAGCACCAGGCAGATTCCGCCCCAGCCCGCCCGGTCGGTGTGAAAGAAGTCGACGAAGACGAAGAACAGCCACGGTGCGATGAAGGCCGCTGCGCGCCCGGTCATGGTGTAAAGCCCGAAGGCGACACCCTCTTTGCCCTCGCCGGTCATCCGTAGCAGCAGCGTCCGGGCTGCGGACTGGGTCGGACCGACGAACAGGCACAGCAGTAGCCCGCAGATCCAGAACGCCCTGGGGCCGGACAGCACCATCAGTGCTACTGCAAGCACGATCAGAGCGATCAGCGAGACGACGATGATCGGTTTGGCGCCGAACCGGTCATCGAGGCGGCCCCCGAGTACCGCGCCCAGTGCGGCCACAGTCGAGGCAACGACCCCGAAGACCAGGACGTCGCCCTGGGTGAGTCCGTAGACGCTGACGCCGAGGACGGCACCGAAGGCGAAGACGCCGGCCAGTCCGTCCCGGAAGATCGCGCTGACGACAAGGTAGTAGACGAAGTTCCGGTCGCGGTGCCACTCGCCCTGCAGGTCGGCCCAGAGGCGGCGATAGGCGCCGAGGATGCCGCCCCGGATCGGGGCGTCGTCGTTGGGGGCGCCGGACAACGAATGCGCCGTCACCAGGAGCGGCAGGCTGAGTACGGCGAACCAGCCGGCCGCCACCAGCATCGCCGCACGCACGTACCAGCCGTCCTCCACCGGAACGTGTAGCAGTCCGCGGGTCGGGCCGTCGCCCATGATGAAGCCGGTGTAGATCAGCAGCAGGAGCAGGACGCTGCCGGTGTAGCCGGCCGCCCAGCCCAGCCCGGAGATCCGGCCGGCGGTCTCCCGGGTGGACAACTGTCGCAGCATCGCGTTGTAGGGGACGCTGGCCAGGTCGCCGCAGGCCGCGGTGAGCGCGAGCAGAGCAAGCCCGGCCGCCAGATAGCGGGGATCGGCGCGGATCAGCACCATCGCTGCGGTGAACATCACCGCCAGCGAGGTCAGCACCGTCAACGCCACCCGCCGGCGATGCGGAACCTGAACGAGGACACCGGTCAACGGGGCCAGCAGGGCCACCGCCAACCCGGAGATGGTCAGTGTCCGGCCCAGCCAACTTGCCGGCGAGGTGTCGCCGGGGAGGTCCTTGCCCACCGTTCCGGTGAGGTAGACGGAGAAGACGAAGGTCGCGACGATCGCGTTCATCCCGGTGGATCCGCAGTCCCACAGCGCCCAGGCGGCGACCTTCCGCCGCGGTACCGCGGTGGTCGCCGTCGGCGGGAGCGCGGTCATGCGGGCAACCCTATCCATCCGCCCTACGATGGGCCGCATGCCACTCCCCCTGCCATCCCCCGACAGCCGGGCCGTCGTCACCGGTGCCTCCCAGGGCATCGGCGAGGCTCTGGCCACCGAACTCGCGGCCCGCGGCCACCACCTGATCATCACCGCCCGGCGGGAGGACGTCCTCAACGAGGTCGCCGCCCGGATCGTCGACCGCTACGGCGTGACGGTCGAAGTGCGCGCGGTCGACCTGGCCGATCCCGAGCAGCGGGGCGCACTGGCCGACGAACTGGCCGCGCGGGACATCTCGATCCTGTGTGCCAACGCGGGCACCGCCACCTTCGGCCCCGTGGCCAAGCTGGATCCGGCCGCGGAAAAGGCCCAGGTGCAGCTCAACGTGCTGGGCGTCCACGACCTGGTGCTGGCGGTGCTTCCCGGCATGATCGCGCGCCGGGCCGGCGGCATCCTCATCTCGGGATCGGCGGCCGGGAACTCCCCGATCCCCAATAACGCCACCTACGCCGCCACCAAAGCGTTCGCCAACACCTTCAGCGAGTCGCTGCGCGGCGAACTCAAGGACTCCGGCGTCCACGTCACCGTGCTGGCACCCGGTCCGGTGCGCGCCGAGATGCCCGACCCCGATGAGGCGTCCCTGGTGGACAGGCTGATTCCCGACTTCCTGTGGATCTCCGTCGAGCACACCGCGCAGCTGTCGCTGGATGGCCTGGCGCGCAACAAGATGCGCGTCGTCCCCGGGGTGACATCCAAGGCCATGTCCGTGGCCAGCGGCTATGCCCCGCGCGCGATCGTCACGCCAATCGTGGGGATGGTCTACAAGAA
>CAIOYU010000003.1 GCA_903862565.1 uncultured Actinomycetes bacterium
CGCGCAGTGGTGGGTCCGCCACACCCCGGGCCGGGAGGCGATCACCGCGATCGGTGTCAACGGCCAATGGATCTACATCGACCGGCGCCACGGCCTGGCATTCGTCAAGCAGTCCTCCCAGCCGACCTCAGCCGACTGCGATGTGGACGCGTTCATCCTCAATGCATTCGACGCGGTCGTCGACCACGTGACCGCGACGGACTAACCGACACCCCGGTTCAGCCAACTGACCTCGCCGGCGTCGCCGCCGTCGCGGTAGGGCTCCAGAGCGTCGTCCCACGCCGTCCCCAGCACGGTGTCCAGTTCGGCGGCCAGGGTGTCCGCGCCAGCAGCCATCAGCGTTCGCAGGCGCATCTCGCCGACCATGATGTCGCCGTTGGCGCTCATCGCTCCGCTCCACAGCCCGAGTTGCGGGGTGTGACAGAACCGCTGGCCGTCCACGCCGGGGCTGGGGTCTTCAGTGACCTCGAAGCGCAGCACCGTCCACGACCGCAGGGCACTGGCCAGCCGCGAACCGGTGCCCACCGGACCACGCCAGTTGGTCAGGGCACGCAGCTGACCCGGCATGGCGGGCTGCGGGGTCCATTTCAGGTTCGCCGACGCGCCCAGGGTCGACGACAAGGCCCACTCGACGTGGGGGGACACCGCCGCGGGAGAGGCGTGGATGTACACCACGCCTGTCGTCGCGTCGGCGAACTGGTTCGACGCACGCATAACTTTCTCCTTCGGTAGCACTTGGGACGTCTTCCCCAACGACCTGGTGTTTCCGAAGATGCAGTTGTGCAGTACGTGTTTATTGTGCCCTCTGAGGCCAGTGGTGCGCTAGTCCGTGCCGAACTCTCTTAACACTTCGTCAGAGAGAGCAGGCCAGAGCGGTTTGGCCCAGTCACCGAAGTCCCGGTCGGTCAGGACCACCAGCGCAAGGTCCCGCACCGGGTCGACCCAGACGAACGTCCCACTCTGCCCGAAGTGCCCGTAGGTGGCCGGGGAATTGTCCGCCCCGGTCCAGTGCGGCGACTTGCCGTCGCGGATCTCCACACCCAGGCCCCAGTCATTGGGCCGCTGCATGCCGAAACCCGGTACCACGCCGATCAGGCCGGGGAACTGGACGCTGCACGCCTCGGCGTGCATCTGCGGGGACACGGTCCGCGGCCGCAGCAGGTCGACAGCGAAGGACGCCAGATCCGTCACGGTCGACGCTGCGCCGTACCCGGCCGCCGCCACCCCGCCGTCCAGAGCCGACGCCGTCATGCCCAGCGGGTCGAAGACCGCCTCGGTGAGGTAGCGGCCGAAGTCGATTCCGGACTGTGTCTCGATGGTCTGGGCCAGGACGGTGAATCCGTAGTTGGAGTAGACCCGCCGGGTGCCCGGTTGGGCGACGATCTCGGCGGACTGCATGGCCAGGCCCGACGCGTGCGCGAGCAGGTGACGGACCGTGGCGCCGGGCGGGCCGGCCGCAGTGTCGAGGTCCACCACCCCCTCCTCGACGGCGACCTGCACAGCGCGGGCCACCAACGGTTTGGTCACCGAGGCCAACCGGAAGCGCCGGGCGAGGTCGCCATGGGCGGCGCGTATTCCGTCGGGGCCGACGATGGCGGCGGCGGCATGGTCCACCGGCCATTCGGCGATCGGATCGAGAGCCGCCATGAGCGTCGAGCCTAGTGCCCACCCACCAATCGCCTGACCTCGCGACCCACCTCGGCGCCCAGCGCCTCGGGGTCCAAACCGGGCCGCAGCGCCGCCCCCCACCGGCCGACATCGACCGCGCCATGGGCGAACGCCCAGGCCAGCAGCGCTCGTTGGTTCGCCTCCTCGGCGGAGAGCCCTGGGGCGGCGGCAGCGACGGCATCGACGAGGCGGCCGAAGGCCGACAACGCCGCGGCCCGCAGCGCGTCCCCCTCCACACCACCCACCTCGGTCGGCAGCATCCGGAACATCACGCCGTAGTGCGTCCGATGCCGTAAGGCGAATCGGACGTACTCCGTCACCAATCGCTCGAGCCGATCCGGCGCTGAACCCGGGCCATCGAGAACCTCGAGCTGAGCCTGCGCCAAGGTGTCGAATCCGTCCCGAGCGACCGCGGCCAGCAGCGCGTCCTTGTCCGGAAAGTGATGATAGGGCGCCGCTGCCGAGACTCCGGCCCGACGCGCCACTGCGCGCAGGGTCACCCCGTGGGCGTCCGACTCGGTGACGACCTCCAGGGCGGCAGCGATCAAGGCATGCCGAAGATCTCCGTGATGCTGCCCGACGCTTCGGTTCACCCGCCAATGTTTGACACTGTTCAACAGGGCTGTCAAGATGAACACCGTTCAACAGTCCATCGAGGAGACGTCATGACCGCCGGTAGCGCCGCAGCGACCTTCACCGTCGGAGGGCGGCCGGTCACCGTTCACGCCCTGCACAGCGGCACCGTGACCATCAAGCGAAGTCACGCCCGAGGCCGCCTGCCCGAGCGAAGCCCCGCGCTGCTGCGCTTCTTGGCGATCCTGGCCGACCGCCGGTTCGCGGCGCCGATGCCGATCTGGAGCTACGCCGTCGAGCACCCCGAGGGCGTGTTCGTCATCGATACCGGCGCCGCACCGGACTACAACGACCCGGAGTCCTGGCGGCCTGAGCCTCGAACCCGCGCGGTCATCCAGTCCTTCATCCGGCTCGACGTCGGCGCGGGTGAGACGTTGCCCGATCGGCTGGCCGCGGCGGGGCTCGCCGTCGGTGACACCAAAGCGGTGGTGCTGACCCACCAGCACATCGACCACACCGGCATGGTGCCGGCCTTTGCCGGCGTGGACGTCTGGACGACCCGTGCCGAGGATGCCGCCGCGGGCCGGATCGGCGCGCTCCACTGGCGATGGCGCGACGCGACCACACGGATCCGTTACATCGACGAGGAAGGTACGCCCGGCGATTTCGGCGCGACGGTGCAACTCACCTCTGACGGCATGCTGCAGGCGATGGGCACCCCCGGGCACACTCCCGGTTCGGTGACCGTGCGCCTGCGCACCGACCAGACCGACGTCTGGTTCACCGGCGACACCGCGTTCACCGCGGCAGGCATGGACCCATGCGCCCCGACTGCGGGGATCCACACCGACATGCCGAAGGTCCGCGCGCTGCAGGCCAGGCTGCGGGGCGCCGGACTACTGCTGCCCTCGCACGATCCCGATGTGCCGGCCCGACTCCGCGAGGCCGGTGCCATCCGTTAGCCGGAAAGGGCTCATCGATGATCGGACCACCCGGCTATGGTTCGACTCATGAGTCAGACGGTGCGCGGCGTGATCTCACGCGCAAAGGGCCTCCCTGTTGAACTTGTCGACATCGTCATCCCCGACCCGGGTCCCGGTGAGGTGGTCGTCGCTGTGCAGGCCTGCGGGGTCTGCCACACAGACCTCACCTACCGGGAGGGCGGCATCAACGACTCCTACCCCTTCCTGCTCGGCCACGAGGCCGCCGGCATCGTCGAATCGGTCGGCGAGGGCGTCACCTCGGTGGTCCCGGGCGACTTCGTCATCCTGAACTGGCGGGCGGTGTGCGGCCAGTGCCGGGCCTGTAAACGCGGCCGCCCCTGGTACTGCTTCAACACCTTCAACGCCACCCGGAAGATGACGCTCACCGACGGCACCGAACTCACGCCGGCACTGGGCATCGGTGCCTTCGCCGACAAAACCCTGGTCCACGAGGGACAGTGCACCAAAGTCGACCCCGAGGCCGACCCTGCTGTGGCCGGACTTCTGGGGTGCGGCGTGATGGCCGGGATCGGCGCCGCGATCAACACTGGGGCGGTGAGCCGTGACGACACCGTCGCGGTGATCGGCTGCGGCGGAGTCGGAGATGCGGCGATTGCCGGGGCCAAACTCGTTGGTGCACGGACGATCATCGCCGTCGACACCGACGACGCCAAGCTGGAGTGGGCGCGTGAATTCGGCGCCACCCACACGATCAACGCTCGTGAGCTCGAAGCCCGCGGAGTGGACCTCGTCGAAACCATCCAGGATCTGACCGACGGAAACGGCGCCGACGTCGTGATCGACGCCGTCGGCCGGCCCGAAACCTGGAAGCAGGCCTTCTACGCGCGTGACCTGGCCGGAACCGTTGTGCTGGTGGGAGTTCCGACCCCGGACATGCAGTTGGACATGCCGTTGGTCGACTTCTTCTCCCGGGGCGGATCGCTGAAATCCTCGTGGTACGGCGACTGCCTGCCCGAGCGCGACTTCCCCACCCTGATCTCCCTCTACCGGCAGGGCCGGCTGCCGCTGGACAAGTTCGTCACCGAGCGCATCGGCCTGGCGGACATCGAGAACGCCTTCCACGAGATGCACTCGGGGCAGGTCCTGCGTTCGGTGGTCGTACTGTGAGCGCGATCCAGCGGGTCGTGACGCACGGAACGTTCGAACTCGACGGCGGCAGTTGGGAAGTCGACAACAACATCTGGATCGTGGGCGACGGTTCGGAGGTGATCGTGATCGACGCCGCCCACGACGCCGAGGCCATCGAGAAAGCGGTCGGCAACCGCCACGTCATCGCGGTGATCTGCACCCACGGCCACAACGATCACATCACCGTCGCCCCGCAACTGGCCAAAGACCTCGACGCGCCGGTGTTCCTCAGTCCCGCCGACACCATGCTGTGGGAAATGACCCACGGCTCAAGGCCATTCCACCCGCTCGGCGACGGCCAGGTACTCAGCGCCGACGGCATCGAACTGCACGCCATCGCCACCCCCGGACACTCCCCCGGCTCTACCTGCCTCTACGCCCCGGCGCTGGGAGCACTGTTCTCCGGCGACACGCTGTTCTGCGGCGGGCCGGGCGCGACGGGCCGGTCGTTCTCCGACTTCGGAACCATCCTGGCCTCGATCAAGGGCACACTCGGCGCGCTCCCGGCGGACACGGTGGTCTATACC
>CAIOYU010000004.1 GCA_903862565.1 uncultured Actinomycetes bacterium
AACGCCGCACCGCAGTTCTCTCAACTCGTGTGGTGATAGGAGGGGGCTAGTTGCCCGCTCCGCCGGAGAACGTCGGGAGGATCTGAGGGAGGGTCACGCCCGGCTTCAACGTGATGACCGGGTTGGACGCCGCCGGCGCGGCGGGCGCGGCCGGTGCGATTGGTGCGGCAGGAGCCGGAACACCCACGTGGGGTAGCGGAAGTGTCATAGGCCCTTCAGGCGCCACGGGCACATGGAAGGTGGGCGGACCCACCGGGTGCGGTACCGGCTGCGGTGTTACCTCGGGCAACGAAATCACCGGAGGCGAGACCACCGGGGGCGGGACCAACACCGGAGGCGAGACCATCGGGGGCGAGAACACCGGGGGCGGCACCAACACCGGGGGTGAGACCTCCGGCGTCGCCACCTCGGGCACAGTGACCTCGGGTGTCTTGACCTCCGGAGCGGGGGGCGGCGCTGCCTGCGTCGCCGCGGCAACCGCCGGAGCCGGTGTGCTCACCGCGATCGGCGGCGTGTTCGCGGCAGGGAGGACAGTGCGAGCAGGAGACCCGGCCGTCTTCGCCGGAGCCGCAGCCGCCGGACGGAATACGCCACCCTGATTCCCGGCATCGCCGTTCGACTGGGGGATCGATGCATTCTGGACGGGTTGGAGGACCACCGGGGCGGTTGTGGTCGGCACGCTGTCCGTGTTGACCAGGGTGAGTACCAGTCCCCCGATGGCCGTCGCAGCGAAACCCGCGGCAAGTCCGAGTAGCAGCGGCGCCCGACGATAGCGGGGTGCCGACGGCGCGGCCTCGGGGGCCGAGTATTCGTCGCCCATGAAGGGAAGCGGTTCGGCGAGGGAGTCGTCCTCCTGCGACCAGGCCAGCGCCCTGAAGGTCTCGGACTGAAACTCGTCCCCGCGCCCCGCGGCCCACGCGTTCGGGGTATGGCCGGTGACCGGCTCGTGTGCCGCGCTTGCGGCCATCGGATCGGACGTTTGAGGTGTCGCGGAAGTGCTCATCATTGGTTCGCCTTTGCCTTGGCCCAGCCCCCGGTGGGCTGCTCTCATAGGTAGGTGCAACCAGCCGGCGCCCGGAGCACACTTTTTTCCAAAGATCTTTTTCGTCTCTCGCCGGACGCCTCAATCTGCAACCTCTCGCATCCGACGACAGCCGTTGCCTAGATCTCTGACGAAGGAAATGCCCTGCTCAACGCGCTACAAAAAAAGTTTCGAAAAAAGTGTGCGATCGGGGTGGGGCGGCTGCACCTACCTGTGAAAGCAGCCCATCCGGGGCGGCGAACATCAGTAAGGAGAGTTCCATGACCACCACCTCGATCCTCGCCAAGTTCGGTGCGATAACCGCCACTGTCGCGGCGCCGGCGATGTTGTTCCTCGGCGCGGGCACCGCTCAGGCGGGCATGACTGCGGGAGCCAACCCCGGCCCCGGTGGCGTGGACGTCGTGGTCACCACTTTCCCGAACGCCATCGGAGAGACCGCACCCAGCGGCTGGTGCCTGTTCAACTCCTCGGTGGTGGGCAACCCGATCGGCAAGCCACTGCCGGCGATCGACGTCCCGTTCTATCTGCCGGAAAACGGACCCGGGGCGGGAGCACAGTCCCGCCTGTGGTTCCCCAGCTATCCGACCGGCTCGACCTGGAACATCTCCGTCGCATGCCCCAACGCGGCGCCGCAGTTCTCACAGCTCGTCTGGTGACACCCCGGCGGTCCGGTATCAGTGACCAATGTCCCTGGTACCGGACCGGTTACGGGTTTACGATTGGGAAAATTCATCGGCTGCGGGGGTTCGCGACATGACCGGAGCACTGGAGCTGCAGCCCAGCGTCAGTGACGGTGATCTGGCGCGTGCGGCCGCTGACGGTGATCGACAGGCGTTCGCCGAGATCTACGACCGCTATGCCGACCGGCTTTACGACTTCTGCGTCGGGCTGATCGGCGACCGCGATGCCGCGGCCGACTGCGTGCAGGACGCCTTCTGCGTCGCCGCGACAGACCTCGGGAATCTGCGTGAACCCGACAAACTCCGTCCGTGGCTCTACACGATCACCCGCCATCATGCGATGCGCCGTCTCCGGCACCGCTACCGCGAGGAGGTCTCTGATGAATTGCCTGACATGGTCTCTCACGAAGCAAGCCCGGAAACGCTTGCCGGACAAAGCGAATTAGCCCGTCTGGTCGCCGATGCTGCCGGCGGGCTGTCAGACCGCGACCGCGAACTGCTGGATCTGTCCTACCGGCATGGACTGGACGGCCCTGAACTCGCGGAAGCCCTTGGAGTAACGCTGACCAGCGCGAACACCATGATGTTCCGGCTGCGCCAAACCGTCGAACGCTGCCTGGGTGCTCTTCTGGTGGCGCGCGGCGCACAAGCCAATCCAGCTGCGTGCCCTGAGTTGGCCACGGTCCTCAAGGGCTGGGACGGACAGTTCACCGTTCTCATGCGTAAACGCATGGCCCGCCATATCGACTCCTGCGACACCTGTGAACAGGACCAGCGAGAGCACGTCAACCCGGTCGCCCTGCTGGGGAGCGGGGCGGTATTCATCCCCGCCCCGGCATGGCTCCGTCGCCAGACGTTGGACCGCGTAGAGCTGACGTCGGCAAGCTCCAGCATGACCGAGGCGTCCGATCCTTCCGCGAGCCCCGGCTTGATCGAGGCGTCCGATCCTTCCGCGAGCCCCGGCTTTACCGAACAGTCCGGACATTCCGCCGGATCGCGGCAGGCCGGGAAGCGGCGGATGGCACTCGTCGTGGGCATTCCGCTCGTGTGTCTGGGTTTGGTGATTACCTGGTTCCCGCGCTCGGAGGACCCCGTTTCCCGGGTGGTCGACACCGGCGCGGAGATGGATTCGAGCGGCAGACCGCTTCCGGCGATGCCCGCTGCCGTCAAGAGGTCCCCCGTCAAGAGTCCCCCCGCTGCCTCGGGCCATCTGCAGCCGGCCCCGCCGGCCGGTGCAGCGCGACCGTCTGTGCCGACTCAGCCGGCACAGACGGCTCCGGGGGCTCAGACCGCTCCGGGCGCTGACGCCCCCAGTCAGACCCCGGGTACCAACAACACCGGCGCGGCGCCGGAAATCGTGCCTGCGAATGCCGGTCCCTTTGTCGCTCCCGCCCCGGCACAGATCGGCTCCGCAATCGTCCCGGATTCGGATCCGAAAGCCGCCGGCCCCAGCCCCCAGGTCGACACCGCACCTGCAGGCACCGCACCCATCAACACCGCACCCGTTAACACCGCACCCATCAACACCGCACCCATCAACACCGCACCCCCGGCCAACTTCGGTTCCATTCCGAATCTGAACCCCTCGACCATTACGAATTCGAAGGGCGTGTCGCCAAACCTGCAGGCAAGCATCGGACCCAACACGACGAACACGACCGGAACGACTGGCACGAACACCAAGGGCACCACAGGCACGACCGGAACAACGGGCACGACCGGAACGACGGGCACGACCGGAACGACGGGCTCCAAGGGCACGACCGGAACGGGCTCGACGGGCACCACAGGCTCGTCGGGCACGTCGGGCACGTCGGGCACGAACAACAAAATCTCGACGGGCTCGACGGGCACGAACAACAAAACGTCGACGGGGTCGACGGGGTCGACGGGGTCGACGGGGTCGACGGGGTCGACGACCAAAGGCACATCCTCCACGTCCAAATAGCCTCGAATCGGCCAACGATCCGGCTACGGGCACGTGTTGCAGCCCGGCGTTTTCAGCACATACCCAGGCTGACCGGCCGGACGCGATTTGATCAGTAGGCCGGGGAGACCAGGTCCTGCCCGCGCATCCGCTGGGAGATCACCGCGGTGATGCCGTCGCCCTGCATGCTGACGCCGTAGAGCGCGTCGGCGATCTCCATCGTCGGCTTCTGGTGGGTGATGACGATCAACTGTGACTGCGACCGCAGTTGTTCGAACAGCCCGATCAGCCGCCGCAGGTTCACGTCGTCAAGGGCGGCCTCGACCTCGTCCATCACGTAGAACGGCGACGGCCGGGCCCGGAAGATCGCGACCAGCATGGCCACCGCGGTCAGCGACTTCTCCCCGCCGGAGAGCAGCGAGAGCCGTTTCACCTTCTTACCCGGCGGCCGGGCCTCGACCTCGACGCCGGTGGTCAACATGTCGGAAGGGTTCGTCAGCAGGAGTCGTCCCTCGCCGCCGGGGAACAGTGCGGCGAAGACCTGGGTGAACTCTCGTTCGACGTCGGCGTAGGCCTCGGCGAACACCTGCAGAATGCGATCGTCGACGCCGGAAATGACGTCGAGCAGGTCCTTGCGGGCACCTTTGACGTCCTCGAGTTGGGTGGACAGGAAGTTGTAGCGCTCTTCGAGCGCGGCGAACTCCTCCAGCGCCAACGGGTTGACCCGGCCCAGTTCGGCAAGGTCACGCTCGGCGCGCTTGGCGCGACGCTCCTGAGTCGCGCGGTCGAACCGCAGTGGCGCGGGCGCGGTGACCTGTTCGCCGCGTTCGCGGGCCTGCTCGTACTCGGCGATCTCCAACTCCGAGGGGGGCAACGCCACCTCGGGGCCGTATTCGGCGACCAGGTCGTCGGCCGCCATGCCGAACTGCTCGAGCACCATCTGCTCGAGTTGCTCGATCCGCAGGGCCGCTTGGGCTTTGGCCACTTCGTCGCGATGCAACGAGTCCGTCAGCGTGGCGATCCGGGCGTTGAGCGTGGCGACTTCGTCACGGGCTGCGGCCATCGCGGCGGCGCGGCCCTGACGTTCGGCGGCCAGTCGGTCGCGGGCCCGGGAGGCTGCCGACACCACGCCACCGAGATGCTCGGCGAGCCTTCGTCCGCTCGCGGCGACTGCGGCGGCCACTTCCGAAGCGTGCTGGCGGGCGGCGCGAGCCTGCTGTGCCCGGATCCGGGCCTCACGTTCAGCGGCCGCGGCCCGTCGTAGCGAATCCGCCCTTCCGCGAACGGCATTCGCGCGCTCCTCGGCGGTCCGCACGGCCAGCCTGGCCTCCACCTCCACGGAGCGCGCGGCCTCCGCGGCGGCTTGCATCTGCTGCCGGTCGGCGGGCCCGTCCTCGACGACGGACTCGATCTCCCGTGCCGCCCGCAGCCTCGCTTCCAGCGCGGTGAGCTCTTCGACCGTCTGCGTACGCCCCGCCTCGAGCTTGTCACGCTGCCCCAGCTGACGCTTCCAGTCCTCCTCGGCGACCCGGGCTTCCTGGCCGAGGCGGCCGAGTTGCTCGTAGATCGCCGAGATCGCGGCGTCGGACTCGTTGAGCGCCGCCAGCGCCTGTTCCGCGGCGTCCTGCCGGCTGGACTGTTCGGCCAGCGCACCCGCCAGCGCTGCGGCCAGTTCCTCGACTTGAGTATCGGCTGCCTCGAGTTCGGTTCTGGCCTTGTCGATTTCGGACGCGATCTCCAGGGTGCTGGGCTTGCGGTCGGACCCGCCGTCGACCCATCCGGCACCGACCAGATCGCCGTCGAGGGTGACCGCCCGCAGAACCGGACGCGCGGCGACCAGGTCCAAGGCGGCCACCAGGTCATCGACGACGGCAACCCCGGCCAGCATCGCCGTCATCGCACCCTGCAGTCGCGGCGGTGCCTCGATCAGGTCAAGCGCCCACCGGACGCCGTCGGGAAGTGTTTCGGCATCAGGCCGCGACGACAGGGGCCAGTCGGCCAACACGATGGCCGCGCGGCCGCCGTCAACGTCTTTGAGTGCCCGCACCGCCGACCGAGCGGCACTGAAGTCGTCGGCGACGACAGCGTCCGCAGCTTGCCCCAGGACCGCCGCCAACGCATGCTCATAGCCGGGACTGACCCGAACCAGCTTCGCGACCGTGCCGAAAAGCCCTGCACCGCTCCGGTTCTCAATCAACCAGGCCGCGCCGTCCTTGCGGGCCAGACCAACCGACAGCGCATCGATGCGGGCCCGCAGCGAGGCCACCTGCCGTTCGGCGGCGCGCTCGGCGGTCTGCAGTTCGGCCACCCGTTCGTCGGCCAGGCGCAGCGCGGCGATGGTGCGGTCGTGCTGTTCGTCGAGTCCGACCTCGCCCTGATCCAGTTCTCCGACCCGGCCCTGCACGGTCTCGAATTCGGCCTTCGCCGCTTCGGTGCGGGCGGCCGCGTCCTCGATGCCGGCGGACAGCCGGGCCACCCCCTCGTCGATCGACTCGACCCGGGCGCGCACCGTCTCCACCTGACCGGCGAGCCGGGCCAGGCCCTCCCTGCGGTCCGCCTCCGCGCGGACCGCGGCGAGATGGGCGCGCTCCGCTTCCGTCGCGGCAGTCTCCTTCTCCGCCAACTCGGCCCGGGCGGCCTCCAGCGCTGCCCGCGCCTCGGCGAGTTCGGCGAGCAGGCGGCGCTCCCGTTCTGCCACCTCGTCGGCCTCGGCCTCCAGCGCATCGGGATCCCGGCCGGTGCCGGCGGCCGGCTCGGCGTCGAGGAACTGTGCGCGCTCGCTGGCGATCCGGACGGTGGCACTGACGCGCTCGGCGAGCGCGGACAGCCGGAACCAGGTCTGCTGGGCGGCGTCGGTGCGTTCCGAGAGAGAACTCACCGCGGCTTCGTCGCCGGCAAGTTGCTCCGACGCCGCCGCCAGCCGGGCGGCGGCCACCTCGTGCTCGCTGCGCAGCGTGGTCTCGATGGTGTCGGCTCCGGCGAACTCCGCCCGCCGGGTGACCAGGTCGTCGGCGGCCAACCGGAGCCGGGAGTCGCGCAGGTCGGCCTGAATGGTCTGGGCGCGTCGCGCCACCTCGGCCTGCCGACCCAGGGGTTTGAGCTGGCGTCTGAGTTCGGTGGTCAGGTCGGTCAGCCGAGCGAGATTCGCGGCCGTCGCCTCCAGCTTGCGCTGGGCCTTCTCCTTGCGTTTGCGGTGCTTGAGCACACCGGCGGCTTCCTCGATGAAGGCGCGACGGTCCTCAGGACGCGATTCCAGGATCTGGGCCAGCCGGCCCTGCCCGACGATGACGTGCATCTCCCGGCCGATGCCGGAGTCGCTGAGTAGTTCCTGGATGTCGAGCAGGCGGCAACTGTTGCCGTTGATCTCGTACTCGCCGGCACCGTCGCGGAACATCCGTCGGGTGATCGACACCTCCGAGTAGTCGATCGGCAGTGCGTTGTCGGAGTTGTCGATGGTCAGGGTGACCTCCGCACGCCCCAGCGGCGCGCGCGAGGACGTACCGGCGAAGATGACGTCCTCCATCTTCCCGCCGCGCAGGGCCTTGGCCCCCTGCTCGCCCATCACCCAGGTCAGCGCATCGACGACGTTGGACTTGCCGGAGCCGTTGGGCCCCACCACACAGGTGATCCCCGGTTCGAACCGCAGAGTCGTCGCCGAGGCGAAGGACTTGAAGCCCTTCAGCGTCAGACTCTTGAGGTACACGACCGGTGAGCCTAGCGTTCGCGGAAGCCGGACATGGTTTCCCCTGCCTCGGTCAGGTCCGCGACCACGGTGTTCACCGACCCGGGGGTGCCGTCGCCGCGCAACAATTCCAGCAATTGCTCACAGGCCTGCCGCGGCCCCTGTGCCACGACCAGCACCCGGCCGTCGGGCTGGTTCGCCGCATACCCCGTCAACCCCAGTTCCAGCGCCCGGGACCGGGTCCACCAGCGGAAACCCACGCCCTGGACGTAGCCGTGCACCCAGGCGGTCAATCGGGTGTTCTGGCCGGGATCGGCGACGCTCACGGGTTGATGTCGAAGGTGATCTCGGTGCCCGCCTTCAGCGTGCGCCCGACGGTGCAGGCCTGGTCGATCGCCCGATTGACGACGATCAGCAGCCGGTCAAGCTCCTGCGGCGACAAGGACGACAGGTCGATCTCCATCGACTCCTGCAGCCGCGGGTAGCGCTCCGCATCACGGTCGGCATCCCCGGAGACGCGGATGACGGCCTGAAAGTCGTCGCCGAGCCGGTGGCGCAGCGGCTGGTCGCTGCTCAGGCCGCTGCATCCGGCCAGCGCGATCTTCAGCAGCTCACCGGGGGTGAAGACGCCGTCGTCGGTGGCCGAGCCGATCAGCACCTCGGCCCCGCGGCTGCTGCGCCCGGTGTAGCGGCGCACCCCGGTGCGCTCTACCCATAGTTCTGTCATAACCCCATCCTGGTGATCGCGAGATATCTCGGCGGGAATGTGCGGGACAACCCGCCGCGGTGTTGAGTCTCGGCAGAGATTACCGCCGGGGCCGGGTCTGGCAGGACGGGCAGTAGAACGAGGAGCGGTTCATGAATTTCTCCCGCCGGATCACCGCCCCGCAGCGCCGGCAGGCCCGATCCTCGCGGCCGTAGACGTTCAGCGAGCGGTCGAAGTAACCGGACTGGCCGTTGACGTTGACGTACAACGAGTCGAACGACGTGCCGCCCTGGCCGAGTGCCTCGCGCATCACCTCCGCGGCCGCGTCGAGAACCTCCCCGAGTTGGCGGCGGGTGAGCTTCTCGGCGATGCGAGCCCCGTTGATCCCGGCCCGCCACAGCGCCTCGTCGGCGTAGATGTTCCCGATCCCCGACACCACGGTCTGATCCAGCAGCTGGCGCTTGAGCTCGGAATGCTTGCGCCGCAACACCGTAACAACCGCGTCCCGGTCGAAGCGCGGGTCCAGCGGATCTCGGGCGATGTGCGCCACCGGCTCCGGCACCGTGCTGCCGGCCACGGTCGCCAGATCGGCAAGTTGCCAGCCGCCGAAGGTTCGCTGGTCGACGAAACTGAGCGCGGTGCCGTCGTCGAGCACCGTTGCGATACGCAGGTGTCCGGGATTCGGGACCGGTCCGAGCAGCATCTGGCCGCTCATCCCGAGGTGCACGACGAGGGCGGTGTCGTCGGCCGTCCCATCAGGTCGGAGGGCGGTGTCGTCGGCCGCCCCATCAGGCCGGAGGGCGGTGTCGTCGGCCGCCCCATCAGGCCGGAGGGCGGTGTCGTCGGCCGCCCCATCAGGTCGGACAGTGAGCCACAGGTACTTTCCCCGCCGGTCGGTCCCGACGACCCGCGCCCCGCGCAGGCGAGCGGTCAGGTCGGCGGCACCGCCTGCATGCCGCCGTACCGCGCGAGGGTGCAACACCTGCACCGAGGCGATGGTCCTGCCCGTGACGTGCGCTTCCAGGCCGCGGCGCACGACCTCGACCTCGGGAAGTTCAGGCATCCAGCTCGGCGGTGTCCGACATCGCGTCCAGAGCCGTCCAGGCCTGGGCCGCGGCGTGGGTCTCGGCCACCTTCTTCGAGCGCCCTTCCCCGCGGCCGTACTCCTCGCCGTTGACGTAGACCACGGCCGAGAACCTCCGGTCGTGATCCGGACCCTCGGAGCTGACGTCGTAGCGCGGCACCCCCAACCCCCGCGCCGAGGTGAGCTCCTGCAGGCTGGACTTCCACTCCAGCGCCGCACCCAACGTCGGGGCGGTCTCGAGCAGTTCCTCGAACAGATTCAGGATGACCTGCCGGGCACCCTCCAGGCCGTGCTGCAGGTAGACGGCGCCGATCAGGGACTCCAGGGTGTCGGCGAGAATGCTGGACTTGGCCTGACCACCGGTGTTGACCTCGCCCCGGCCCAGCAGCAGATAGTGGCCGAGGCCCTCCTCGGTCAGCTCGCGGGCCACCCCGGCCAGCGCCTGGCTGTTGACGATGCTGTTGCGCAGCTTGGCCAGGTCCCCTTCGGAGCTGTCCGGATGACAACGGAACAATTCTTCGACGATCACCAGGCCGAGAACGGCGTCGCCGAGCAGTTCGAGCCGTTCGTTGGTGGGCAGCCCGCCGTTCTCGTAGGCGTAGCTGCGGTGCGTCAGCGCCAGCGTCAGCAGATCCTCGGGCAGATCGATGCCGAGGGCGTCCAGGAGGTCCTGCCGGGTCACTGCGGTTGATCCTCCGGGGGAAGCAGCTTGGCCAGCTTGGACCAGCGCGGATCGATCTCGTCGTGGTGGTGGCCGGGTTCCGCGGTGGCCATGGGCACACCGCACGTCGGGCACAGTCCGGGGCAATCCTCCAAGCACACCGGCGCGAACGGCAGCAAGACGCCAACGGCGTCGATGATGGGTTGTTCGAGGTCGATGGTCTGGTCGACGACGTGGCCCACCTCGTCCTCCTCGGTGGTGGACTCGGTCAGGCTGTCCGGGTAGGCGAACAACTCGGTCAGCACGATCTCGACTTCCCCGCTGACCGGCCCCAGGCACCGTGAGCACTCCCCCTGGGTCGGCGCCGCCACGGTGCCGGAGACCAGGACTCCCTCGGATACCGACTCGAACCGCAGATCCAGGTCGAGCTCGGTGCCGGGCTCGATGGCGATGAGGGGCAACCCCATTCGCGAGGGACTGGGCACTTTCTCGCGCACGGGCATCATCACGCCGGGACGGCGCCCCAACCGGGATACGTCGAACACCAGTGGTGAATGGGAGTCCTGCGCCATGACGCCGATCCTAACGGCGTCGAAAAACTGGGGCTCAGTGCTGAACGGCTCAGCGCTGCACAGCTCAGTGCTGAACGTAGTCGTGGGTGCCGGCGGCGGTGCGCAGCTGATGGCGGCCGCGGCTCACCGACCGCAGCGTCCCGTTCAGGTAGTCCTCGAACTGGGCCAGTTTGTTGTCGACGTAGATGTCGCACTCGCCACGCAGCCGGTCGGCCTCGGCGTGCGCCGAGTCGATGAGGCGGGTGGACTCGGCGTTGGCAGCCTGGACGACCTCGGTCTGGGAGACCAGTCGCTGCTGCTCCTTGATGCCTTCCTGGACGGCCTTCTCGTAGGAGATGTTGCCGCTCTCGACCAGTCGGTCGGCCTCGGCCTTGGCCCGGCTGGTGGCGGCCTCGTAGTCACGCTTGCCAGCGGCCGACAGGCGGGCGGCCTCCTCGCGGGCCTCGGTGACCATTCCCTCGCTGTGCGACCGGGCTTCGCCAACCATCCGGTCAGCCTGCGATTTGGCGTCGGCCAGCAGGCGGTCCGCTTCGGCACGGGCGTGGCTGAGCAGCGAGTCCGCCTCCGCGCTGGCGCCGGACACCATGGAATCGGCGTGCTCGCGGGCTTCGCCGAGCATCCCGTCCCGGGCGTCAAGCACATCCTGGGCGTCGTCGAGTTCCCCGGGGATGGCGTCCTTGATGTCGTCGATCAACTCCAGCACGTCGCCGCGCGGAACCACACAACCCGCCGTCATCGGGACCCCACGGGCCTCTTCCACGATGGCGCTCAACTCGTCGAGCGCTTCAAAAACTCGGTACACGGGGCCCTCCTGGCGGTAGTCGGCTAGTGACCAGTGTGCCTGGTGTTACGCCTGTGACTGTGGTAGCCGCGCGGTGTGTCGCCCGAAATCAGTGACCGGCGAGTTTCGCCTGCAGTCGACGGTTCACCGATTCCGGAAGCAGAGCCGAGACGTCGCCGCCGAGGCCGGCCACCTCCTTGGCCAGCGATGAGGACACGAACGAGAACTGCGGCGTCGTCGCGACGAAGAACGTGTCCACCCCGGCGACGTGCTTGTTCATCTGAGCCATCTGCAGCTCGTATTCGAAGTCGGTGCCCGTTCGCAGACCCTTGACGATCGCGGTCATGCCGCGAGCACGGACGAAGTCGACGACCAACCCCTGCCCGGACTCCACCCGCAGATTGGGCAGGTGCGCGCAGGCCTCCTCGATCATCGCGATGCGCTCGTCGGCGTCGAACATGCCGGACTTCTTGGCGTTCACCAGAACGGCGACGATCACCTCGTCGAACTGCGCGGCGGCGCGTTCGAAGACGTCGATGTGCCCCAGCGTGACCGGGTCGAAGGATCCCGGACAGACGGCGCCAGACATGAACCAGACGCTAGCAGCCGTCACCCACCTCGGCGGCTTCCAGACGGGTGTCCCCGTAGCGACGATCCGGCCAGACAGTCCAGCCCGCCGGCCAGTTCAGGAGCGCCGAGGAGACCGGTCGCTCCACCACCACGATGCTTCCGCCGGTGACCCAACCGCGACTCTGGAGGCTGTCCAGTACCGCCTCCACAGCGCCGGCGGTGACGTCGTAGGGCGGGTCGGCCAGCACCAGGTCCATCGGTGCCTCCGGTTGAGTTGCCAGGACAGTGGCCACCGGCACCCGTCGTACCGACGTACCCGGCATGCCGACGGTGGTGATGTTGCGGGCGATGACGTCGGCGGCCCGTCGATCGGATTCGACGAACAGCACCGAGGCCGCCCCCCGGGACAATGCCTCCAGACCGAGGGCACCGGATCCGGCGTACAGATCCAGTACGCGCGCGCCATCGAAGTCCAGGCGTGCTGCCAGAACGTTGAACAGGGCTTCTCGCACCCGGTCGGTCGTCGGCCGCGCCGAGGACGGCACGACGAGTCGACGGCCGCCCGCTGCGCCGGCGACGATCCGGGTCATGTCAGCGGGGTCGAAGCTCTAGATCAGGGTCGACCAGTAGTCCCAGAAGCGGACCAGGATCTCCAGGATGCCCGCGGTGAACCACAGTGCGACGATGGGCCAGCGCCAGTTGTACAGGGTGCGGGCCACCCGGTTGCCTGCCAACGGTTGCAATGCGATCGGCGCGACCACCGCGAACAGCGGGATGGTCACCGCCCAGACGACCATGCAGTACGGGCACAGCGCGCCGATCTCGTAGAGCGTCTCGTATTTGAGCCACTGGACGAAGATCACGGCGAGGCCGGTGCCGGTCATCAGGCCGATCCAGTACCAGCGCGGCAGCGAAACCTTGGCGACGGCGAGCACGCCGGTGACGATGACCACGGAGAACGCGATGACACCGATCAGCGGGTTGGGCGGGCCGAACACCGACGCCTGCGGGGTGTTGATCACCGACCCGCAAGCCACCACCGGGTTGATACTGCAGGTGGGAACGTATTTGGGGTCCTTGAGCATCTCGATCTTCTCGATCAGCAGAGTCGCCGACGAGATGAGTCCGATCACCCCGGCGACCAGAATCCACCAGGAACTGGCGCGACCCACGCGCACCGGCCGGTCGGCCGCGTCGGCGCTGCCGGCGGCCTCCTCCGGCAGTGCGCCGGCGGCCGTCACCGTGCTCACGGCTTCGGGGCTGCCGGCGCCGCGGGAGCGGCCGATGCCGCCGAGGAGGGAGCCGCCGAGGAGGGAGCCGCCGAGGTGGGAGCCGGCGACGATTCCGGTGCACCCGCCGGCTTCGGCGTGAGGCCCGAAACCGGGCCCACGACCGAGGTGATCTTGGCGATCAGGTCATCGGGGTTGGCCGGGCTGATGTCCTCGCCGTTGAGCCGGATGGTCGGGGTGGCCGTGATCTTCGCGGCCGGGGCCAGGCCCTTCACCATGTCGCTATACCGGTTGTGGTTCACGCAGTCGGCGACGCCCCCGCCGGCGCCGGCCTGCCGCGCGGTCTCGATCAGCGCGGCGTTGTCCGGCCCGGAGCCCGAACCCTCCTCCGGCTGCTGGGCGAACAGCGCAGAGTGGAACCGCACGAAGGCGTCCTTGTTCTCGTCGCCGACGCAGTAGCCGGCGTTGGCCGCCCGGCCGGAGTACCCGGCATTGGTCTTGTTCAGGATCGAGACCATGTAGTAATCGACGGCCGCGGCACCGCTCTCGACCAGCTTGTTGATGGTCGCGCCGAAGGTCTTCTCGAAGTCCTTGCAGTGCGGGCACTGGAAGTCCTCGTAGATGGACAGCACGGCCTTGGGTTCGTCGCCGCCGTCCTTCTTCATCAGAGCGCTGGAGCTGATCCGGACCGCCTGCACGTCGCCGGCGGCGCCCTTCTTGTCTTTGGTCATGACGATGTAGAGCACGACGGCGGCCGCAAAGAAGATCACGAGAGCGGTCAGCCCCAGCCGAATGGCCATGTCACGCTTGCGGTCCTGAGCGTTCAGGTCGTAGCGGGGCGAGCTTTTCTTGTTTGTGGCCACGTCGCCTGATCCTCGCTGTCGGTGAAGTC
Source organism: uncultured Actinomycetes bacterium (assembly GCA_903862565.1). Lineage (GTDB taxonomy): Bacteria > Actinomycetota > Actinomycetes > Mycobacteriales > Mycobacteriaceae > Mycobacterium. Next base: position 13,827 of record CAIOYU010000004.1, read on the forward strand.
TTGTGTTCTGGCCCTCTAGAGTACCGGGGTCGTACGCGGGCTCAGATATGGGCGAGGTGTGCCCTCAGTGCGGAGATCACTTCGGCATTGGCCCTGCCCACTCCACCGCCGAGCACGTTGAGGTTGAGGAAGGCGTGGATCATCGACCCCATCTGCCGGTGGTCGACGACGACGCCGGCCTCCCGGAGTCGGTCGGCGTACTCCGTTCCCTCGTCACGCAACGGGTCGAATCCCGCCGTGACGATCAGCGCGGGAGACAGGCCGGAGAGATCGTCGACCAGCAGCGGGGACACCCGGGGGTCGGTCACCTCCAGGCCCGAGCCCGCGAGGTAGGCGGACTCGAACCAGTCCATATCGTGCCTGGTCAGGAGAAATCCGTCGCCGAGCAGCGTTCGGGAACGGGCCAGTCCACGGAAGTCGGTCACTGGGTAGATCAACCACTGCAGCGACGGCAGCGGGTCCCCGGCGTCGCGGGCCTGGCGGGTGACCACCGCGGCCAGGCACCCTCCGGCGCTGTCCCCGCCGACGGCGACCCGTCCGGGATCGGCCCCGAGTTCGGCGGCATGGTGTCGGGCCCACAGATACGCGGCGTGCGCATCGTCCACGGCAGCGGGCGCCGGGTGTTCCGGGGCCAGTCGGTAGTCGATCGCGAGCACGTGAACACCGGCATCCCGGCAGATCAGCCGGCACACCGAGTCATGGGACTCGAGGTCGCCGAACACGAAGCCGCCGCCGTGGTAGAAGACGAGCAGCGGGGCCGGGGCCTGCTCACTGCCCTTCGCCGCCGGCGGGCGGTAGTGCCGACCGGGGATGATGCCGGCCGGCCCCGGTATCGACACCGCATTGATGCCGCCCACGTGGATGTCCGACTGGTCGAGGGTCTTGGTCAGCTCGCGGTTGGCGACCCGGGTGGCGGCAGGGTCGTCGGCGACCACCAGACCGGTGATTCCCGCGGCCCGCTGGGTGGCGAGCAGAACCTGCAGCATCGGGTCCAGGGTGTTCCCGTCGATGGTCACCGCTCGCCCGCCCGACACCGCCCGCTTGGCCACGTCGGGCAGCCGCGGGATGACCTTGACGCCCAGCTGATTGCCGACGGTCAGTGCACGCTGCCGCAGTGCCTGCCGTCGCGACCTGGACTCGGCCCGGCCTGCTGTCATTGAGTGTCTCCTCTGCACGAGCCTTTCGGCGCGCCTCGAGTCTTGCACCGACGTCAGGCATACCCGAACGCGGTGCCTGCCGGATGAGTTTCTTCTTCCCGACATTCCGCACGCCGCGGTGGCGGACGGGTCAGGTGGAGGGGCCGACGCACTTTTCCAACCGCCGTGACTTCGTGGGTACTATCTCACTCGCGCGGTGAGACCTTCACCGATCGAATCCACAGGCAGGTGACATGACGCACACCGTCACGCTCAATGACGACCACACCATGCCCGTGCTTGGTCTCGGAGTTTCCGACATGCCGAGCGCCGAGGTCGAGGCAGCGGTCACCGCAGCCCTGGCAGCCGGTTACCGCCTGATCGACACATCGCCCGCCGACGGCCGCGAGGAGGCGGTGGGACGGGCGGTCGCCGCGTCGGGGCTTGCCCGCGAGGACCTGTTCATCACAACCAAACTGCCCACCGCCGACCAGGGCTTCCAGTCCTCCCAGGACGCGTGCAAGGCCAGCCTCGAGCGCCTGGGCCTGGACTACCTGGACCTGTACCTGATCGACTGGCCTGCCGAGGAGAACGGCAAGTACATCGACGCCTGGGGCGGGATCATGAAGTCCAAGGAGGTCGGCCACGTGCGGTCGATCGGCGTGAGCAACTTCAGCCCCGAACACCTGTCGAACATCATCGACCTGTCCTTCTTCACCCCCGCGGTGAACCAAATCGAACTTCATCCCCTACTCGACCAGTCCGAGTTGCGCGCGGTCCACGCCCAGCACTCGATCGCCACGGAGGCCTACAGCCCGCTGGGTACGGGCACACTCCTGGAGAATCCGGTCATCGCTGCGGCGGCCGGCGCTCACGGCAAGTCACCCGCCCAGGTCTTGATCCGCTGGAGCATCCAGCTGGGCAACGTCGTCATCCCCCGCGCCGCCACCCCGGAGCACCTGGCCGGGAATCTCGAAGTCTTCGACTTCGATCTGACTGCCGCCGAGATGGAGGCCATCAACGGCCTCCACGACGGCACCCGGTTCCACGCCGCACCGAACCCGGCCTGACCCTTCTCGGTGCCGCGCCACCGCTCATCCGGCGGGGCAGGTGCTCGTCGCCTCCCGAAGCGTCCGGGCCGAGCCCTCATCGACAGCCAACCGGTAGCCGCGTAGAACCTCGGCGAACTGAACGGCGTACTGGCACCAGAACGCGTGGTTGGGCGGCATCCACTCCCCCGGTGCCTGGTCGCTCTTGTCGTGATTGGCGTGTCCCGCAACGGCAATCAAATTGGCCGGATCATTGGCGAAACGCTTGCGCAGTCCGTCGGTCCAGTCGCGGGCGCCCATGTCCCAGGCGAACGCCAACGGGACGATGTGGTCGATCTGGACGGATGCCCCCACCTGGTTACCGCGGATGAAGGCCACCGTCGCGTTGGTGTAGGGGTCGCGCAACGTGCCACCGGAGACGGCCTGCGGACAGCGCTTGGTCGACACATAGGTCTTGTCGATCAGATCGCGCGCCAGAATCTCGTCGCGGGTGTCGCAGCCGTTGCGGCCCCCCGGCGCGCTGTTGTCGTCGTCCCATGCTCCACCGAAAGCCCCACGGCGGTAATCGGATCCGCGGACCCGCGCGGCGACGATGTCGACGCCGGCAAGGACGTCGCTACCGGGCCGCACCGTCGGCGCCGACACCAGGACCGCCGAGGCGGACCTCGGTTGCGAAACCGTCTGGGCGGCAACGATGACCGCCAGTCCCGCGATCGCAGCCAACAACAGCAGCGTCCGCCGGTTCACGCCTTGTCCAGATAGTCGATCCGGTCGGCGCCGGTCAATTGTTCGGCAAGCACCGTCATGCCGGGGTGTCGCGGGTCGGCGACGTAGACCTCGTCGCAGAGTTCGCGGGCAGCCAGAATGACTTCGAGGTGTTCGGCCAGCGACAGGAACCGCAGTGTGACCGACCGACCGGACTGGTTCTGCCCCAGTACATCTCCCTCCCGGCGCTCCTGGAGGTCGAGATCGGCCAGTTCGAATCCGTCCAGGGTGCCGGCCACTGCCCTGAGCCGCTCACCGGCTTTGGAGTGCTCCGGCAGTCGGGTGGCCAGCAGGCACAGACTGGCGTGGGCGCCGCGACCGATCCTCCCGCGCAACTGGTGCAACTGGCTGATCCCGAACCGGTCGGCGTCCATCACCACCATCACGGTGGCGTTGGGCACATCGACACCGACCTCGATGACGGTGGTGCAGACCAGGACGTCGATCTCCCCGGCGCGGAACGCGGCCATCACCGCGTCCTTCTCCTCGGCCGGCAGACGGCCGTGCATCAGGCCCAGGCGTAGTCCGGACAGGGGGCCGCGGCGCAACTGCTCGATGAGTGTGACCACGGTGACCGGCGGGGGGCCGGTCTGTTCGCCGTCGGTCTTGTCGTCCTCGTCGATGCGGGAGGCGACGACGTAGGCCTGCCGACCCGCGGCGACCTCCTCGGCCACCCGCCGCCAGGCCCGGTCCAGCCAGGCCGGTTTGTCGCTGACGAAGATGGTGTTGGTGGTGATCGGCTGCCGGCCCCGCGGGAGTTCACGCAGGGTCGAGGTCTCCAGGTCGCCGAAGACGGTCAGGGCGACCGTTCGCGGGATCGGAGTGGCCGTCATCACGAGCAGGTGGGGAGTGATCCCGTCGGGAGCCTTGGCACGCAACCGGTCTCGCTGCTCGACACCGAAGCGGTGCTGTTCGTCGACCACCACCAGGCCGAGCCGATCGAACTCGACGGCCTCCTGAAGAAGGGCGTGGGTGCCGATCACGATGCCGGCATCGCCGGAGGCGACCTGCTGGCGCACCTGTTTCTTCTGCGCGGCCGCCATCGACCCGGTCAGCAGCGCCACCCGCGTGGCATCATCCGAGCCGCCGAGTTGCCCGGCCATCGCCAGCGGACCCAGCACGTCGCGGATGGACCGGGCATGCTGGGCCGCAAGGACTTCCGTGGGCGCCAGCAGGGCGCACTGGTAGCCGGCGTCGACCATCTGCAGCATCGCCAGCACCGACACGATGGTCTTTCCGGACCCGACCTCGCCCTGCAGCAGCCGGTTCATCGGTTTGGCGTCGGCCAGTTCCGCGGAGATCACCTCGAGCACCTCCCGCTGGCCGGCGGTGAGCTGGAACGGCAGTCGGTCGGTCAACGCCGCGGCCAGCCCGTCGTCACGCAGAACCGCGGGCGGACCGGATTTCGCCATCTCCCCATGGCGGCGCTGTGCCAGCGCCCACTGCAGGCCGACGGCCTCGTCGAAGGTCAGCCGTTCACGGGCACGCTCCCGTTCGGATTCCCTCTCGGCGACGTGGATGGCCCGCAGGGCGGCATCTTGGGACAGCAAACCCCGTTGCCGCACAGCGGATTCCGGCAACGTTTCCGGTATCGGATCCAACACGTCGAGCACCTGGCGCACGCAGGCGTAGATGTCCCAGCTCTGCAGCTTCGCACTCGCGGGGTAGATCGGGAAGAAGTCGCGTTCGAAGGCGGACATGTCCAGATGCCCGTCGCCGCCGTGGGCGGTCTCGGCGATGGTCCGCAGCGATTTGGTGCCGCCGATGCGGCCTCCGGGCGAGTCCAGCACCAGGTACGCCGGGTGGGTGAGTTGCATCGTGGAGCGGAAGTACCCCACCTCCCCCGACAACATCAGCCGGGTGCCCTCCACCAGTTGCCTCTTGAGAAACTTCGCGTTGAAGAAGGTCGCGGTCACCTTGGGCCGACGATTACTGAGCGTGATGACCAGGTACTCCCGGCGAGGCGTCCGGTTGGTCCAGCGCACCTCGGCCTTCTCGATCTCGCCGACGAAGGTGATGTGGTCACCTTCCTCGGGCAATTCGTCCTCCTCGCCGCGCACCGTCATCCCCTGGCTGTACTTGCGGGGGTAGTGGCGCAGCAAGTCACCCACGGTGCGGATGCCGAAGACGTCCTCCAGCATTCCAGCTGCCTTCGCACCGAGGATCCCGTCGAGCCGGGCCGACATGCCCACCACGACTACTCGACCCCGATCAGCAGAACGTCGCCCCGGTGCCCGGTGCGGTAGCTGACGAACTCCGCCCCGGGATGGCGGCGGTGGACGTGTTCGGCCAGCACCTCGGCCACCCTCTCATCGGCTCCAGCACCGACCAGCACCGTGACCAGTTCCCCGCCCGAGCCCAGCAGCAGGTCGATCAGTCCGGCGGCCGCGGCCACGGCGTCCGCGGCGACCACGACCACCTCGTCGCCGACGATGCCCAGGCCATCTCCCGGCCGGCAGGTGCCGGCCCAGGTCAAGGCGGTCTCCTGCGCCACCCGCACCGAACCATGCCGGGCTCCCGCCGCCGCGCGGGCCATCGCGTACCCGTCGTCGACGGCCGCGCGGGCCGGGTCGTGAACAGCCAGGGCGGCCAGACCCTGGGCCATCGAACCGGCTGGCAGGGGCACGACGTCGATCCCCCAGCCGATTCCGGCGGTGCAGCCGGCCACCAGATCCTCGGCGGCCACGTAGCCGTTGGGCAGCACCATCACCTGGGCGGCGCCGGTGTCGACGAGCGCCCGCACCAGATCGTCGGCGCTGACCCCGTTGACCGGGTCGATCAACTCCGCGTCGGGCCGCAACACATGCGCCCCCTCCGCCCCGAACAGCGCCGCGGCGCCGTCACCGTCGACGACGGCCAGCACCGCCCGGTCGCGGGTCCACCCGCCCGGGGACACCCGTCCGGTGGCCAGCGCGGAGATCCGGATCCTGCTCACCCCGCCGCGGGCCAGGCCGGCCTCGATGGCCGCTCCGGCATCGTCGGTGTGCACGTGCACGGAGTAGCGGTCTGCCGTCGACGGCGCGATCGCCACCGAGTCGCCCAGGTGCTCCAGCGCCGACCGCAGATCGTCCAGTCCGGCGCCGTCACATCCGCTCAGCAGGTACATCACCTCGAATTCCGGCCCCGGCGATCCGGGCGACTCCGGGGTCCGGGCGGGTGCCGGCCGGTAGACGGGTCGGTGCGCCTCGATGCCGGCCACCGTGGCGGTCAGCGCGTCGAGCAGGACCAGCAAGCCCCGCCCGCCGGCGTCGACGACACCGGCCCGGGCCAGGACGTCCAACTCGGCGGTGGTGCGGTCCAGTGCGGTGGCGGCCGCCTCCCCGGCAGCCACCAGAACCGAGGACAGTCCGGCGCCGTCGGCCGCCCGGCGCTCGACGTCCTCCGCGGTGTCCCGCAGCACCGACACCACCGTGCCGGCGACGACCTGTCCCCCCATGGCCGCCACCACCCGGGCCACCGCGTGGCGCAGTGCGGCACCGAGCAGTCGGGCATCGATGTCCGCCAGGTCGGAGTCCTTGGCGGCGTCGGCCGTGACGTCGGCCAGGGCCTGCAGAATCTGCGACAGGATCACCCCCGAATTGCCCCGGGCGCCGTGCAGGGCGCCCGCAGACAGCGCGGCCGCAACTCGGGCGACGTCGCCGGAGGCTGCTACCGGGGCCGCCTCGGCCAACGCGGCCCGCATGGTGAACGCCATGTTGGTCCCGGTGTCGCGATCGGCGACCGGGAACACGTTGAGTCCGTTGATCTCGTCCGCGTGGGCGAGCAAGCCGGCGACAGCGGCATCCGCCCAGTCCAGCAGGGCCGATGCGTCCAGCCGCCGGTCCGGCATCGCACCTCCCATTCACCTGGCTCCAGACCCGTCGCGTCAGCCTAGCCAGAACCGCCGACGCGGCACTGCGGGCGCTGCGGGCGGGCGCTTTGCGGTTCGGTTGCCGCTCCCGGTATCCTGACCAGATTGCAGGGCCGGCGCGTGTACGCGACCGTGAGCCCACCGATTAAGACTTGAGGAGTTCGACATGGCTGCCGTGTGCGACGTTTGCGGTAAGGGCCCCGGGTTCGGGAAGTCGGTGTCCCACTCGCACCGCCGGACCAACCGCCGCTGGAACCCGAACATCCAGACCGTGCACGCCGCGACCCGCCCCGGCGGAAACAAGCAGCGCGTGAACGTGTGCACCTCCTGCCTCAAGGCCGGCAAGGTCACCCGCGGCTGAGCCGCATCGCCGTCAGGGCAGGCGCCAGTCGACAGGGTCGGCCGCCATCCCCGTCAGCAGTTCATTGGCGCGACTGAACGGCCGCGAGCCGAAGAAGCCCCGACTGGCCGAGAGCGGCGACGGGTGCGGCGACTCGATCGCGGCGCACCGGTCCCCCAACATCGGTGTGAGTGTCGCGGCGTCGCGGCCCCACAGGATCGCCACCATTGGCTTGTCGCGTGCCACCAGCGCCCTGATGGCGCATTCGGTGACGGCCTCCCAGCCCTTCCCGCGGTGAGATGCGGCGGTACCCGGCCTCACCGTGAGTACCCGGTTGAGCAGCATCACCCCACGCTGCGCCCACGGCGTCAGGTCGCCGTTGGACGGCGGCGGGTAACCAAGGTCCGCGCTGTACTCGCTGAAGATGTTGGCCAGGCTGCGCGGCACCGGCAGCACGTCCGGCGCCACCGAGAAGCTCAGGCCCACGGCGTGACCCGGGGTGGGATAGGGATCCTGACCGACGATGAGCACCCGCACGTCGTCGAAGGGAAAGGTGAAGGCGCGCAACACGTTCTGCCCGGCGGGTAAGTAGCGCCGCCCGGCCGCGTTCTCAGCGCGCAGGAACTCCCCCATGGCGGCGATCTGATCGCTCACCGGTTCCAGGGCCTTGGCCCAGCCGGGCTCGACGAGGTCGCTCAGCGGGCGGGCGGTCACGGGGCACCAACCTAACAGGGGCCGAACCCGACGGTGCCGGGCTGCCCGCCCCTAGCCGAACGAATCCCACCCGGCCGGACCCGCCCACGGCCGCCCGTCCACGGTCACTGCCGGGTTACCGTCGCGCACGGCGCCGATCACCCGCCACCCTGGCGGTGGCGCTCCGGGGAAACACGCCACCAGAGCGTGGTCCTCTCCCCCTCCGAGCACCAGCGTCCACGGATCGGCTCCGGCGGCCTCGGCGGCCGCGCTCACCGCATCGACGTCGGGGCGCAGGGCCTCGCCGTCCAGTTCCATCAGCACACCGGACGCAATGGCCACGTGTCCCACATCGGCGAGCAACCCGTCCGACACGTCGGTCATCGCCTGGGCTCCGGCCCCGGCGGCCACCCGCCCCTGGCCATACGGCGGGCAGGGCACCCGGTGGCGTCGCCCGATCTCCTCGAACCCACTGATTCCCTTGAGCCGCAACGCAAGTCCCGCAGCCGAGCGGCCCAGCTCACCGGCCACGGCGATCACCGACCCGGGCCGGGCTCCGCTGCGCAGAACCGGAGCCCGGCCACCGAGGTCGCCCAGTGCGGTCACCGAGACCACCCAGTTCGGGCTGGCCACCAGATCGCCTCCGACGATTCCGGCGCCCACAGTGCCCGCCTCCATCCAGATCCCGTCGAACAGGTCACCGGCCGCGGCGACGGCGGTGTCCGGAGGGGCGCCGAAAGCGACGACAAAGGCGGTGACGCGCGCCCCCATGGCCTCGATGTCGGCGGCGTTCTGCGCGATCGCCTTCCGGCCGACGTCATGCGGCGTGGACCAGTCGAGTCGGAAGTGCCGCCCCTCGACCAGCATGTCGGTGGTGACGACCACGCGCGCATCCGGCGCGTCGACCACAGCGGCGTCGTCGCCCGGGCCGACGGTGGCACCGGGAATCGGCCCTCGGCCGCGCACCAATCGGTCGATCACCGCGAACTCGCCGGACTGCCGCAGAGTCGGACCGCCTGCCACCACGCCTGAGTCCTCCACGCCTGAGTCCTCCACGCCTGAGTCCCCCCAAACCCTGTTGTACTTTGAGCACGACCTTGAGCATGACCACGAGCACGAGCACGCCAAGTTTAGGAGGACGACCCGTGCAGGACGCCCCGGAGAGCGATGCTCCCCCACGCGCCCTCATGATCGCCGCACTGGTGGTGGCCCTCGGCGGGGTCGGTGGCGTCCTCGCGGTGGCCGCGAACCGGCATCCCCCGGCTCCGCCGGTCGCGATCGCCGCCGTCCCGGCACCGCAGGCCGACGGCCCGGAATGCCGTGCGCTGCTGGCCACCCTTCCCGACCGCCTCGGGGACTTCCGCCGCGCCGCCACCGCCGATCCCACCCCGGCTGGCACTGCCGCGTGGCGCCTCGGCGGAGACCGACCCGATTCCCAGACCGGCGACCCGGTCATTCTGCGTTGCGGCCTGGACCGGCCCGCCGAGTTCGTGGTGGGCGCACCCCTGCAACTGGTGAACGAGGTGCAGTGGTTCCGTCTGGACGATCCCGACGCACCGCGCAGCACCTGGGTCAGCGTGGACCGCGCCGCCTATGTCGCGGTGACCCTGCCCGACGGTTCCGGATCGGCGCCGATCCAGACGCTGTCCGAGACCATCGAGCGCACCATGCCGGCCATGCCGATCCGGCCGGGCCCGGTGCGTTGATTCAGCGCAGGCCGGTCCCGCGGGCCAGTGCCGTCTCGACCATCGTGGTGACCAGAGCCTCGTAGTCCACCCCGCTGGCCCCCCACATCCGCGGGTACATCGAGATCGTGGTGAACCCGGGCATCGTGTTGATCTCGTTGACCACCGGGCCGTCCTTGGTCAGGAAGAAGTCGACCCGGGCCAGGCCCTGGCAGTCCAGCGCGGTGAAGGTGCGGATCGCCAAGCGGCGCAACTCATCAGCGGAGCCGTCGTCGACGTCGGCAGGCACATCGAGTTCGGCGACGTCGTCGAGGTACTTGGTCTCGAAGTCGTAGAAGCCGTCGTCGCGGCCGCCGGCGACGGCCACCCTGATCTCGCCGATGGTGCTGGCCTTGACCGAGCCGTCCGGGAATTCCAAGACGCCGCACTCGACTTCGCGACCTTCGATCGCGGCTTCGATGATCACCTTCGGATCGTGGCTGCGCGCCTCGGCGATCGCGGCGGGCAGTTCGGCCTCGGTGGTGACGCGGCTGACCCCGATCGACGAGCCGCCGCGGGCGGGCTTGACGTAGAGCGGGAAACCAAGACGGGCAACGTCTTCAGCGTCCGGGCTGAGCTGTCCCGGGCGTAGGACGAGGAAATCCCCGATGGGCAGGCCGGCCGCCGCGAGGATCTTTTTGGTGAACTCCTTGTCCATCCCCGCCGCGCTGGCGAACACCCCGGCGCCGACGTAGGGCAACCCGGCCAACTCCAGCAGCCCCTGAACGGTGCCGTCCTCACCATAGGGGCCGTGCAGGATCGGGAAGACGACGTCGACTCCGGCCAGGATGTCGCCGACGTGAGCGAGCGGGCTGGCCGACTCGCCGGTGACCGACGGCAGCCGTCCGTCGGCGATCACCAGATCGTCGGGGCTGACGTCGGTGCGCAGCCAGCACCCGTCCGGGGTGATACCCACCGCGACGGCCTCGAAGCGCTGCGGATCCAGATGGCGCAGGATGCTGCCGGCAGAGACGCAGGAGATGGCATGTTCGGAGCTGCGGCCGCCGTAAACGACGGCGACGCGGATCCGGGAGTCAGAGCGGGCAGTCACAAGCAGGAAAGGCTACCGCGCGGGGCGCAATGCCCCACGCGATGCCCGCTCAGCACAATGCCTGCTCAGCGCAACGCCTGCACGAAGTCGGCCACCAGGTCGTCGGTGTCCTCGATCCCCGCCGAGATCCGGGCGAAACCGGCTGGTACGGCGTCGCCCCAGCGCGCCCGCCGGTCCACGGAGGTATGCAGACCGCCGAAGCTGGTCGAGGCCACCAGCAGTTCGCTGTTGAGGACCAGCGCATGCACGGCGTCGGCATCGGCGAGTTCCACCGACACCAGGCCCCCGAAACGGCGCATCTGCCCGGCCGCGACCGGGTTGGACGGGTCGGAGGCCAACCCGGGATAACGCACCGCACGCACCTTCGGGTGTGTGCTCAGGGCGGTGGCCAGGGCCAGGGCGTTCTGGCACTGCCGTTCGAAACGGAGCCCGAAGCTCCCGACGCTGCGCAGCAGCAGCCACGCCTCGAACGCGCCCAGGATCGGTCCGGCCAGAAGGCGTTCGGCTTCCATCGCCGCCATCAGGTCGGGGTGACTGCCGGCGACGTATCCGGCGAGCATGTCGCTGTGCCCGGCCAGGCCCTTGGTGGCGCTGGCCACCACGAGGTCGGCGCCCAGCGACAGGGGCTGCTGGCCCAGCGGGGTCGCGGTGGTGTTGTCCACCAGCAACCGGGCGCCGCGCCGGTGGCAGATGCCGGCGAGCCGGTGCAGGTCCACGACATCCAGGTTCGGGTTCGTCGGCGTCTCGGCCAGCACGACATCAGCCTCTTTGGCTGCCTCACAAAACTGATCGGCGGTGACTTCATGTATCGAAACACCCAGCGGGGCAAGACTTTCCCGGGCGTAGCGGCGAACCTGATAGTAACCGTCGGCAGGGACGACGAGAACCGAACCGGGTTTGGCCGTCACCCGCAGCGCGGCGGTGATCGCCGCCATCCCGGAGGCGAAGGTCAAGGCCGAGGCGGCCCCCTCCAACTGGGCGAGAGCGGATTCCAGCCGGGTCCAGGTGGGATTGGAACTGCGACCGTAGTAGTGCGCCTCGCCGGTCTCATCCGGCGAGAGGTGGTAGGCGGCCACCGGGACCGGCACCGGGGAGACCGGCTCACCCGCAACGGCCGGGATGTCAGCCGCTTTGACGGTGCGGGTGGAATCTCCGAGCCGATTGGTGGGGAAGGTCATGACGCTCACTCCGGCTTGGTGGTGCGACCGAGCAACAGCACGACCGCTTCATCGACGGACAAACCTTTGTGGCACACCCGGTGGACCGCGTCGGTGAGCGGCATCTCCACGCCGTAGCTCGCGGCCAGAGCGAGTATCGAGGTGCAGGACGTCACTCCCTCGGCGACCCGGCCCGCCGTCGCGCGACTGGCGGCCTCGACCGACTCGCCGCTGCCGAGCCGGTGACCGAAGGTGCGATTGCGTGAGTGCGGCGAGGTGCAGGTGGCCACCAGGTCGCCGACTCCGGCCAGTCCGGCCAGGGTTGCCGCCTTGGCGCCCAGTTCGATTCCCAGCCGCATGATCTCGGCCAGACCGCGGGTGATGATCGCCGCGGCGGTGTTCTCCCCCAAGCCCACGCCGGCCGCCATGCCGCAAGCCAGGGCGATGACGTTCTTGCAGGCGCCGCCGATCTCGGTTCCGATCACGTCGGCGTTGGTATAGGGCCGCAGATATGCGGTGCTCAACGCCCGTTGCAAGGCCACGGCGCGGCCGGAGTCGCTGCACGCGACGACCGTGGCCGCCGGTTGTTCGTCGGCGATCTCCTCGGCGAGGTTGGGTCCGGAGACCACTGAGACCCGCGCCGGATCGGCGCCGGTGACGTCGGTGATCACCTGGCTCATCCGCATCAGGGTGTCGAGTTCGATGCCCTTGGCCAGGCTCACCAGCGTCGCGTCGTCGGCGATGTGGTCGCGCCACTCCTCGAGGTGGGGCCTCAACGTCTGCGAGGGCACACCCAACAGCACGGTGGCGGCCCCGTCGAGGGCCTCGGCGGGGTCGGCGGTCGCGCGGATCGCGGCCGGCAGCACGATCCCGGGCAAGTACCCGGAGTTCGTGCGCGCGGCGTTGATCTCCTCGGCGACCTCGGCGCGGCGCGACCACAGCCGCACGTCGTTGCCGGCATCGGCAAGCACCTTGGCCACCGCAGTGCCCCAGGCGCCGGCACCCATCACCGTCGCCATCCCGCTCATCTCTCCATGTCCCTTCGTGATGTCCCTTCGTGGCGGTGGATGCGGCGCACGCGGCCAGGTGTCCCGATTGCACCCGCACCGTTCAACCTAATGCCGGGACGCTGGCAGGATGACGCCCATGAGCGGCGCGGCCCCACAGGATGTCGGAGGTGGGGACGTCGGCGTCGTCATTGCCCTCAAGCATCTGTCGGCAGCCAAGAGCCGACTGTCGCCGTTGTTTCCCAACGGCGCGCGAGAGCACGTCGTGCTGGCAATGCTGTTGGACACCATCGCCGCGGCCCGGGCAACGGAGTCGGTGCGGTCTGTCACCGTCGTGACCCCCGACCCGGCCGCCGCCGCGGCGGCGCGCGCACTCGGTGCCGCGACGCTGACCGATCCGACCCCGCCGCACCACCCGGACCCCTTGAACAACGCGATTCTCAGCGTCTACTCCGCTGTCCGCCTGGAGTGCCCCAATATCGTTGCGCTGCACGGCGACCTGCCGGCCCTGCGATCTGCGGAACTCCGCGACGCGGTGGCGGCCGCGCGGCGCCATGACCGCAGTTTCGTCGCCGACCGGCACGGCAAGGGCACCGTTGCGCTGTTCGCGTTCGGCGTGCCTCCCGACCCGCGATTCGGGACCGGTTCGGCTGCCCGCCATCGAGATTCGGGCGCCACCGAACTGACCGGGTCGTGGCCGGGGCTGCGGTGCGACATCGACACCCCCGAGGACCTCGAGCGGGCTCGCTTGCTGGGGGTCGGACCAGCCACGGCGGCCGCCGTCGGCGGCCATTTCACCGGCACCGGGTGAACACCAGGTAGCCGTTCGGGGGCAGGTCCGCGCATTCGGTAACAGCGGGTACAACGCGGTCAGTGATGAGGAATGATGGCCTCATGACCGAGGCGGAATCCCCAGCAGCAGCCGTGACCGAGGACCTTCCCACCGCCAAGGTGCTCGGCCCCCTGCCCGAGAACCGTTACCTCAACCGTGAGTTGAGCTGGCTGGACTTCAACTCGCGCGTATTGGAGATGGCCGCGGATACCTCCATGCCGCTGCTGGAGCGGGCGAAGTTTCTCGCCATCTTCGCCTCCAACCTCGACGAGTTCTACATGGTCCGGGTGGCCGGCCTCAAACGCCGCGACGAGATGCAGCTGTCGGTCCGTTCGGCCGACGGACTGTCCCCCCGCGAACAACTTCTCCTGGTCGGCGAACGCACGCAGGAACTGGCCACCGGGCACGCCAAGGTGTTCCTCGAGTCGGTGCGCCCGGCGTTGGCCAAAGAGGGCATCCACATCGTCACATGGTCGGACATCTCGGAGGCCGAGCGCAGTGACCTGGCAACGTACTTCAACGAACAACTCTTTCCGGTCCTGACACCGCTGGCCGTCGACCCGGCGCACCCGTTCCCGTTCGTCAGCGGACTGAGCATGAACCTTGCCGTCGCGGTGAAGTCGCCGGAGGAGGGCACCGAACATTTCGCGCGGGTCAAGGTGCCCAACAACGTCGACCGGTTCATCCGCCTCAAGAACCACGGCAGCGAGAATGGTTCGGTCCGCTTCCTGCCCGTCGAAGAGGTCATCGCGACGTTTCTGCCGGTGCTCTTTCCCGGTATGGAGATCGTCGAGCACCACGCGTTCCGGATCACCCGCAACGCCGACATGGACCTCGAAGACCGCGACGAGGATCTGCTGCAGGCGCTGGAACGCGAATTGGCGAAGCGGCGTTTCGGCCCGCCGGTGCGACTCGAGGTTTCCGACGACATGTCCGAGCACATGTTGGCCTTGCTACTGCACGAACTCGACGTGGACCCCAGCGACATCGTGCAGGTCCCCGGGTTGCTCGATCTGTCGGCGCTGTTTCAGATCTACGCCGTCAACCGTCCGGCCCTCAAGGACCCGCCGTTCGTGCCGGCCACCAACCCCGCCTTCGGCGATAACGGTAAGAGCATCTTCGCCACCCTCCGTGACGGTGACGTTCTGGTGCACCACCCCTACGAATCGTTCTCGACCAGCGTGCAACGGTTCATCGAAGCCGCCGCCGCCGACCCGGATGTGTTGGCCATCAAGCAGACGCTGTACCGGACCTCCGGTGACTCGCCGATCATCAACGCGCTCATCGAAGCCGCCGCCGCCGGCAAGCAGGTGGTGGCGCTTGTCGAGTTGAAGGCCCGTTTCGATGAGCAGGCCAATATCAAGTGGGCGCGCGCACTGGAAGACGCCGGCGTGCATGTGGTCTACGGACTCGTCGGCCTGAAGACGCATTGCAAGACCTGTCTGGTGGTGCGCCGGGAGGGACCGACGATCAGGCGCTACTGCCACATCGGGACCGGCAACTACAACCCGAAAACCGCTCGCCTGTATGAGGACGTCGGCCTTTTCACGGCCGCCCCGGATGTCGGCGCCGACCTCACCGACCTGTTCAACTCACTGACCGGGTATTCCCGAAAGGTCAGCTACCGCAATCTGCTGGTGGCGCCAACGGGTATCCGGTCGGGCATTCTGGAGCGGATCGAACGGGAGATCGCAGCCCACCGAAGCAACGGCCGCGGCTTGATAAGGGTCAAGGCGAACTCCATCGTCGACGAGCAGATCATCGACGGCCTCTACCGGGCCTCCCAAGCGGGTGTTCGCGTCGAGGTGGTGGTCCGTGGCATCTGTGCGCTGCGACCCGGCGTAGCAGGATTCTCCGAAAATGTCGCTGTCCGATCCATTTTGGGCCAATTCCTGGAACACTCCCGGGTCATGCATTTCGGGGCCATCGATGAGTTCTGGATCGGCAGCGCCGACATGATGCATCGCAACCTCGACCGCCGGGTCGAGGTGATGGCGCAGGTGAAGGACCGCCGCTTGACCAACTACCTGGACATGGTGTTCGACTCGGCCATGCACCCGTCGACTCGGTGCTGGGAACTCGGCCCCGACGGACGCTGGACCGCCGCGCCGCATGACGGCACCGAAGCACGTGACCACCAGGTGTGGCTGATGGAAAAGCATCGGCAGTCCTGATCATGGCGAAGTCGACTACGGGAGCGGCGGCGGCCAAGCCGAAGTCCTCGAACGTGCGCGTCTTCGCTGCCGGTGCGGTGCTGTGGCAGCCAGACGAGTCCGGGCAACCACAGATCGCGCTGATCCACCGTCCGCGCTACGACGACTGGTCGCTGCCCAAGGGCAAACTCGACCGCGGCGAGACCGAACCGGTAGCCGCGGTGCGTGAAATCCTCGAGGAGACCGGTCAAAGTGCCGCGCTGGGACGCCGGCTGATCCAGATCGACTATCCGATTCCCGGCGGCACCAAGATCGTTCGCTACTGGGCGGCCCGCGGTCACGGCGGCGAGTTCGTCCCGGGCAAAGAGGTCGACCAACTGATCTGGCGTTCGTTGGCAGATGCGACACAGCAGCTGACCTATCCTCACGACCGGAAGGTTCTGCGCCGCTTCGCCAAGAAGGCTGTCGATACCCAGACGGTGCTGATCGTCCGGCACGCGACCGCGGGGCGAAAGGCGCGCTACAAGGGCGACGACCGCAAGCGGCCACTGGACAAAAGGGGCCGCACTCAGGCGCAATCGCTGGTGCCCCAACTGCTCGCGTTCGGGGCAACAGACCTCTACGCGGCCGACCGCACCCGGTGTGTCCAGACCATTGAGCCCCTCGCCGAGAAGATGGGACGCACGATCACCGTGGAGCCGACTCTGACCGAGGAGGCCTACGCCCGGAATCCCAAAGCCGCGCAGAAACGCACGCTGGAAATCGCCGCACTGGGGGGAACTCCGGTGATCAGCACGCAGGGCAGGGTGATCCCGTACCTGATCCAGTGGTGGTGCGAGCGCGACGGCGTGAAACCGGACAAGTCCCGAAATCGCAAGGGCAGCACCTGGGTCCTGTCACTGAGTGACGGCAAGCTCATCGCTGCCGACCACCTCGCCAGCCCGCTGGCTCCCTAGACACAGACGCGAATGCGCCGCGGACCGTCTGGTCCGCGGCGCATTTCGCGTTGTGGGTGAAGAACGGCCTAGCGACGGCCCCGCTTGACCGGAGCGGCCTTCTTGACGGCGACCTTCTTGGCCGGAGCCTTCTTGACGGCAGCGGCCGTCTTGGCCGGAGCCTTCTTGGCGACGACGGCCTTCTTGGCCGGAGCCTTCTTGACGACGACGGCCTTCTTGGCCGGAGCCTTCTTGACGACGACGACGGCTTTCTTGGCCGGAGCCTTCTTGACCGCGGCTGCGCGAACCGGAGCCTTCTTGGCGACCGTCTTGCGAACCGGGGCAGCCTTCTTGACGACGACGGCCTTCTTGGCCGGAGCCTTCTTGACGGCAGCGGCCGTCTTGGCCGGAGCCTTCTTGGCCGGAGCCTTCTTCGCAGCGGCAGCCTTGCGGACAGTGCCCGTGCCGGCGCCACGCTTGACCGCGGGGCCCTCGGACGGCAGCTTCTGGGAGCCGGAAACGATCGCCTTGAACTGCGCACCCGGACGGAACGCGGGAACGGAAGTCGGCTTGACCTTCACCGTCTCGCCAGTGCGCGGGTTGCGCGCGACGCGGGCCGCACGGCGGCGACGCTCGAATACGCCGAAGCCAGTGATGGTCACGCTGTCACCCTTTTGCACAGCGCGAACGATGGCGTCGACCAAGTTCTCGACGGCTTCGGTCGCCGCGCGGCGATCGGTGTTCATGCGCGTCGTGAGAACCTCGATCAACTCTGCTTTGTTCATTCCAATCCTCCGAAACAGTGGTCCTCTTTAGACCGACTGCTTAATACGGTAAACGCATTAAGCCCAAAACTCCAAGAGCCACGCACAATTTCAGCAAATTGCTAAGTCGATTTCGGCGGAATTTCGACCATCCGCGCCCCGGTTTCACCCAAATCCGGCTCCGGAGTCCAGCTTCAGCAGTCCCCGACGCGAACCCCCCTGTGGAACAGTCAATCCCCCGCGACAGACCTCTCAGGACGGGGTGACGATCCGCGGCTTCCATTGCGGTCGTGCGGCTTCGAAGGCTTCGATCTCGGGGAGTTTCCGCAGCGTAAGGCCTATATCATCAAGACCCTCGAGCAGGCGCCAGGCGGTGTAATCGTCAATAGTGAACGGCACCACAACCGTTCCGGCAGAAATAGTCCGATCATGAAGATTTGTAGTGATTTCCAGACCCGGGTTCTGCTCGATGAGCTTCCACAGCAGTTCCACGTCATCGTGGGCCACTTCGGCGGCGAGCAGTCCGGCCTTGCCGGCGTTTCCGCGGAAGATGTCGCCGAAACGGGACGAGATGACAACCCGGAACCCGTAGTCCATGAGCGCCCAGACCGCGTGCTCGCGCGACGATCCGGTGCCGAAATCATGCCCGGCGACCAGAACTGAGCCGCGATCGAAGGGGGCCTGATTCAGGATGAACGACGGATCGGCGCGCCAGGCGGCGAAAAGCCCGTCCTCGAAACCTGTTCGGGTGACCCGTTTGAGGTAGACCGCCGGGATGATCTGGTCGGTGTCGACGTCGGACCGGCGCATCGGCACGCCGATTCCGGTATGGGTGCGGAAGGCTTCCATAATTTGACTTCTCCTGCTCAGTTGTCGAGATCAGCCGGTGAGGACAGGGTTCCGCGTATCGCGGTGGCGGCGGCGACGTCCGGGGAGACCAGATGTGTACGTGCGCCTTTGCCCTGCCTGCCTTCGAAATTCCGGTTGGAGGTCGAGGCGCAGCGCTCTCCGGGGGCCAGTTGATCGGGATTCATCCCCAGGCACATCGAGCAACCGGCATGCCGCCACTCGGCGCCGGCAGCCGTGAAGATCGTGTCCAGACCCTCGGATTCGGCTTGGGCCCGAACCCGCATGGAACCCGGCACGATCAGCATCCGCACACCGTCGGCGACTCGGCGGCCACGTAGCACCTCTGCCACCGCCCGCAGATCTTCGATGCGGCCGTTGGTGCAGGACCCGACAAAGACGGCGTCCACGGCGATATCCCGCATCGGCGTCCCGGCGCGAAGGTCCATGTAGGTCAACGCCTTCTCTGCG
The DNA here is from genome assembly GCA_903862565.1 of uncultured Actinomycetes bacterium. Taxonomy (GTDB): domain Bacteria; phylum Actinomycetota; class Actinomycetes; order Mycobacteriales; family Mycobacteriaceae; genus Mycobacterium. The sequence continues at coordinate 32,600 of CAIOYU010000004.1, forward strand.
GCGTGCCGTTGCGCGTCACCCGTCATCAACTCCGGGTCCGGAACCGATTCCGACAGAGGTACGCCCTGAGCCGGGTTGGTACCCCAGGTGACGAACGGGCTGAGACTTGCAGCGTCGATGTAGATTTCGGTGTCAAATTCTGCGCCGGGGTCAGTTTTCAGCATCTCCCACGCGGCGATCGCGGTATCCCAGTCTGCACCGGTGGGTGCATAGGGTCGGCCACGAAGAAACTCGTAGGTGGTCTCGTCAGGTGCCACCATGCCGGCCCGGGCGCCGGCCTCGATGCTCATATTGCAGATCGTCATGCGGCCTTCCATCGACAGCGATTCGATGGTGCTCCCGCGGTATTCGATGACATGCCCCTGCCCTCCGCCCGTGCCGATCTTGGCGATGACGGCCAAGATGATGTCTTTGGCGGTCACCCCCTTCGGAAGCGCACCGTCGACGTTGACCGCCATCGTCTTGAAAGGACGCAACGGCAGGGTCTGGGTGGCCAGGACGTGCTCGACCTCTGAGGTTCCGATCCCCATCGCCAGTGCGCCGAAGGCGCCGTGGGTCGAGGTGTGACTGTCGCCGCAGACGATCGTCATGCCGGGCTGGGTGAGTCCGAGTTGCGGGCCGACCACGTGGACGATGCCCTGTTCCGGATCACCCATCGGATGCAGGCGGATGCCGAACTCAACGCAGTTGCGCCGCAACGTCTCCACCTGAGTGCGCGACACCAGGTCGGCGATCGGCCTCTCGACATCGACGGTGGGGACGTTGTGATCCTCGGTGGCCAGGGTCAGGTCGGGCCGCCGGACCGGACGGTCGGCCAGTCGCAATCCGTCAAACGCCTGCGGGCTGGTGACCTCATGGATGAGGTGCAGGTCGATGTAGATCAGATCGGGTTCGCGTGCTGCCCCGGTGCCGGGGCCGCCGACCACCACGTGGTCGGCCCACACCTTCTCGGCCAGCGTGCGGGGGGTGTTCACCATGGAAGTCATCTCACTCACCGTGTCGTCATCTCACTCACCGTGTCGTCATCTCACACTGTGGTCATCTCACACTGTGGGAAGTTAGTATCTCGATATGAGACAGGATAGCGGTATCGGCGTCCTCGACAAAGCCGTGGGGGTTCTGCACGCGATCAGCGAGTCCCCCTGCGCGCTGGCCGAACTCTGCGAGCGCACGGGGCTGCCGCGGGCGACCGCGCACCGGCTCGCCGCAGGCCTGGAGTTCCACCGACTACTCGCCCGCGACGCCGACGGCCGGTGGCAAGTCGGGCCGGCGCTGGCCGAACTGGCGACTCACGCCAGCGATCCGTTGCTGACGGCCGCCGGCGCGATCCTGCCCGAACTGCGGGAGATCACCGGGGAGAGCGTGCAGGTGTATCGGCGGGACGGCCACACGCGGGTCTGCGTGGCCGCTCTCGAACCCGCTGCGGGGCTTCGCGATACCGTCCCCGTCGGTGCGCGTCTCCCGATGACGGCCGGCTCGGCCGCGCGAGTGCTGCTGGCCTACTGCGACGACGTGACCCGACAAGCCGTGCTGCCGTCGGCGGCATTCAGTGAGCGGGTGTTGGCCGAGGTCCGCCGCCGCGGCTGGGCGCAGAGCGTGGCCGAACGCGAACCCGGGGTGGCCAGCGTGTCCGTCCCGGTCCACGACGGCTCCGGCGCGGTGATCGCCGCAGTCTCGGTGTCCGGGCCGATCGACCGGATGGGGCGCCAGCCCGGCGCACGGTGGGCCGACGACCTGCTCTCAGCAAGCTCGGCACTGACCCGGCACCTACTGACGCCCTCGACGGCGCGGCAGGGGATCTAACGAGGGCGAACCACGCCCTGCAGTTCCTTGAGGTCGGCGACCACCGTGGCGTGATCAACCCGGACCGACCGCCCGTCCCGCACCACGCAGGCGCCGTCGATCCACACCTGGCGCACATCGCGCCGCCCCGCGGCGTAGACGACCGCGGACACCGGGTCGTACACCGGCTGGGTATGCGGCTGGTCGAGGTCGATGGCCACCACGTCGGCGCGATGGCCGACGGTCAGCGAACCGATCTGGCCTCCCAGCCCGACGGCCGCCGCTCCACCCGCGGTGGCCATCCGCAACACCAACGGCGCGGGCAACGTCGAGGCACTGCGGGGGTTTCCCCCAACCGACGGCGCTGCGCCCTTGTGCAGCAGAGCCGCCAGCCGAGCCGCGGCCAGCACATCGAGGTCGTTGGAGGAGGCCGGGCCGTCGGTGCCGATCCCGACAGTCGCACCGGCGGCATGGAGGTCGGACACCCGGGCTACGCCGGAGGCCAGCTTCAGGTTGGAACCCGGGCAGTGCGCCACCGCCGTCCCGGTGTCGGCGATCCGGGCCACCTCGTCGTCGTCCAGCCACACCGCGTGGGCCAGCACCGTCCCCGAGCGCAGCAGCCCGCAGTCGTCGAGTACCTGCAGTGGCCGGCGACCGTACCGGGAGTTGACCAGCCCCACCTCACCTTCGTTCTCCGAGGCGTGCACGTGCACCGCGGCGCCATAGCGCTCCGCCAGGCGGCCCACCGCGGCCAGATGCTCGGGCGAGACGGTGTAGGTGGCGTGCGGCTGCAGAACAGGCCGAAAACCGGGACCAGCGGGATTGGCGTCAAGCCACGCCTCCGCGCGGGCCAGGCGCTCCTCCCACTCCCAGCCCTCCGGCCCCGCAGCATCGAGGAAGATCGGACCAGTCTGCAGTCGCAGCCCCGCGTCGGCGGCCCCGGCCAGCATCCCGTCGGTGAAGAAGTACATGTCCAGGGCAGTGGTCGTGCCGGCGAGCACGCTCTCGACTGCGGCGGCCCGGGTGGCGGCGCGCACCCGATCCGCGGTGAGCACCCGCTGTTCAGCCGGCAGCACGGTGTCCAGAAAGCCCTGCAGATCGCGGTCGTCGGCATAACCGCGAAACATCGTCATGGCCAGATGGGTGTGGGCGTTGACCAGGCCCGGCAGTAGCGCGTGCCCGGGCAGATCGACCACCTCGGCGCCCGGGTGGGCGGCCAAGACCTCGTCAGCCGGCCCGACGCCGGTCAGCACCCCGTCGACGAAGGCCACGGCGCCGTCGGTCAGGACCCGGTCTGCGTCGTCAACGGTCAGGACCCAGTCGGCCCGCACCACCGTCGCGCGTCCGCTGTCCTGCGTCCCGTTCGGCATCGGGTAAGGATGCCGCACACCCCCGTCGGCGATCCCAAGGGCCTGCAACACTGACCGCTATGGGAACCAACCAACGCTCCGCGATCGTGATGTCCGAGGCAGAGATCACCGACTTCGTCGCTCACAACCGCACCGGCACGATGGCCACCATCGGCCCCGGGGGTCAACCTCACCTGGTGGCCATGTGGTACGGCGTCCTCGACGGCGAGATCTGGGTGGAGACCAAGGTCAAGTCCCAGAAAGTGGTCAACCTGCGGCGCAATCCGCGGGTGAGTTTCCTCATCGAGGACGGCATGACCTACGACAGCCTGCGCGGGGTGTCGTTCGAGGGCGTGGCCGAGATCCACGAGGACCCCGACACCATCTTCGCCGTGGGTGTCAGCGTCTGGGAGCGCTACAACGGGCCCTACACCGACGACCTCAAACCGGCGGTGGACATGATGATGAACAAGCGGGTGGCGGTGCGCGTCGTCGCCGACCGGGTGAGGTCGTGGGACCACCGCAAGCTGGGCCTACCGCCGATGCCGGTCGCGGGCTCGACCGCCCCCTGAGGTAACCGAAACAAAAAATCGCCCAGCACAAAGGCTGGGCGACATTTGTACCCCCGATGGGATTCGAACCCACGCTACCGCCGTGAGAGGGCGGCGTCCTAGGCCGCTAGACGACGGGGGCTAGAACGTGAGACAGCATAGCTCAGAGATCCGAACCGCGGAAATCCGTGCTGCACCGGCAAATTGGCTGGGGTACCAGGACTCGAACCTAGAATGGCTGAACCAGAATCAGCTGTGTTGCCAATTACACCATACCCCATTGGGTACCCATAACAGCTGGTCAGAACCAAACTATTCCGGGCTTTCACACACCGGAGAGCAGACTACCAAAGATTCCGCTCGACTCCATCCCGGGCCTCCCGCAGCCGGCGCAAACTGCATTCACGGCCGAGCAATTCCATCGACTCGAACAGCGGCGGGCTGACGACGGCGCCGGTCACCGCCACCCGGATGGGCCCGAACGCCTTGCGGGGCTTGAGCCCCAACCCGTCGATCAACGCCGCCTTGAGCGCATCCTCGATCCCGGCGGCCGTCCAGTCCCCCAGACCGTCGAGTGCGCCCAGGGTGGAATCCAGCACGCTGCCCGCATCACCGGTGAGTTCCTTGGCCGCGGCCTTCGGGTCGATCGCATACAGATCGTCATTGAAAAACCTCAGCAATTCCCAGGCGTCGGAGAGCACCACGATCCGGGTCTGCACCAACTGTGCGGCCGTCGCGAAGTCTGCGTCGTCGAGACCGGTGTCGTAGCCGTGGGTGTCGAAGAACTCCCGCAGGCGTGCGGCAAACTCGGCCGGGTCGAGCCGGCGGATGTGCTCGGCGTTGATCGCGTCGGCCTTCTTCTGGTCGAACCGGGCCGGATTGGAGTTGACGTCGATCACGTCGAAGGCGCGCACCATCTCCTTGAGGTCGAAGAGATCACGGTCATCGGCGATCGACCAGCCCAGCAGCGCAAGGTAATTCAGCAGGCCCTCGGGCAGGAAGCCGCGATCGCGGTGCAGGAACAGATTGGACTGCGGGTCGCGCTTGGACAGCTTCTTGGTACCGTCACCCAACACCGTTGGCAGATGGGCGTATTCGGGTACGACCTCCCCGACCCCGATCCGGTTCAGTGCGTGGTGCAGGGCGATCTGGCGTGGCGTCGATGGCAGCAGATCCTCACCGCGCAGGACGTGGGTGATCTTCATCAGCGCGTCGTCGACTGGATTGACCAACGTGTACAGCGGTTCTCCGCTGGCACGGGTCAACGCGAAGTCGGGCACCGTGCCGGCCGCGAAGGTCGTCTTACCGCGCACCAGGTCGTGCCAGGTGATGTCCTCGTCGGGCATCCGCAGGCGCAGCACCGGCTTGCGGCCTTCCGCCTCGAATGCCGCCCTTTGCTCGTCGGTCAGGACGCGGTCGTAGTTGTCGTAGCCCAGCTTCGGGTTTCGGCCGGCCGCGAGGTGCCGGGCCTCGACCTCCTCGGGGGTGGAGTAGGCCGGGTAGGCTTCGCCGGCCTCGAGGAGGAGCGCGGCGATATCGCGATAGGTTTCGCTGCGCTGAGACTGCCGGTAGGGCTCATGCGGCCCACCGACCTCAGGTCCCTCGTCCCAGTCCAGGCCCAGCCAGCGCAGCGCGTCGAGGATCGCGGCGTAGCTCTCCTCGGAGTCGCGGGCGGCGTCGGTATCCTCGATGCGGAAGACGAAGGTCCCGGCGTGGTGCCGGGCATAGGCCCAGTTGAACAGCGCCGTGCGGACCAGGCCGACGTGCGGGGTTCCGGTCGGCGACGGGCAGAACCGAACTCGCACAGGCTGGTTCGTACTCGCGCTCATGAGCGGGGGCCTTTCCGGATGACGGGGTTGGTAAGGGTTCCGATCCCTTCAATGCTGACGCTGACGGTGTCGCCGTCCTCGATCGGCCCGACGCCTTCGGGGGTGCCGGTGAGGATGAGATCACCGGGCAGCAGCGTCATGACCGCAGAGATCCACTCGATGATGTCGCCGATGTCGTGGATCATCAGCGATGTGCGGCTGCGCTGGCGCACTTGGCCGTTCACCTCGGTACGGATCTCCAGGTCTGACGGATCCAGGCCGGTGACGATCCACGGTCCGACCGGGCAGAAGGTGTCGTGGCCCTTGGCCCGCATCCACTGGCCGTCGGCCTTCTGCTGATCGCGCGCGGACACGTCGTTGGCGATGGTGTAGCCGAGGATCACATCCCGCGCCTTCGCGGCCGGAACGTCCTTACAGGGCCGGCCGATCACCACCGCCAGTTCGCCTTCGTGATGCACCGGAGAGGCATTGGCGGGCAGCTGAATCGGAATGCCGGGGCCGATGATCGCGGTGTTGGGCTTGAGGAAGATCACCGGGTCTTCGGGGGCCGGACCGGTGAGGCCGGACATCTCCGCGATGTGGGCGGCGTAGTTCTTGCCCATGCAGACCACCTTGCTGGCCAGGATCGGGGCCAGCAGCCGCACATCGCCCAGCGGCCAGGACCGTCCGGTGAAGGTGGGTGTGCCGAAGGGATGCTCGGCGATCTCGCGGGCGATCCAGTCGCTCTGCGGGGAGTCGCCCTCACCCTCGATGCTGACGAAGACCATCCCGTCGGGGCTGGCGATACGACCCAAGCGCATTCATGACAGCCTAGTGCCGTAGCGATCCGGTGCCAGATCGCCCCCGGCGGCCCAGATCACCCCGGCGGATGGCGAGTGAGGAGCCACGCAGACAACGTGCGAGTAAACATCTGCAGGGGTCCTCACTCAACCGCGGATGGCGACGGCCCCGTGCGACGCTGGTGGATGCTCGGCATCGGGTTGTTCGCGACCTTGTGCGCCAACGTCTTCATCAACGGCATCGCGTTTCTGATCCCCACGCTGCATGCGGACTTCGGCCTCGACCTGGCCCGGGCCGGTCTGATCTCGGCGATGCCGAAGTTCGGGATGGTCCTGACGCTGATCCCCTGGGGTTACCTGGTGGACCGTCTCGGCGAGCGGTTCGTGCTGTGGACCGGGTCGGCTCTCACGGCTGCCGCGGCTCTGGGTGCGGCGCTGTGCCACTCGCTGGTTCCGATGGCCGCCTTTCTGCTCCTGGGCGGAATGGCGGCGGCAAGCAGCAATTCGGCCAGCGGCCGACTCGTCGTCGGCTGGTTCCCGCCGGAACAACGCGGCCTGGCGATGGGGATACGCCAGACCGCGCAACCGCTGGGCGTGGGCTTTGGCGCACTGGTCATTCCATGGTTGGCGCAGGACCACGGCCTCGGTCCGGCCATCATGTTTCCCGCCGCGGTCTGCGCGCTCGCAGCGGCGGTCTGCCTCACCGGCGTGGTGGACCCGCCGCGCCCGCCGCGCCGCGATGCGCCCGCCGAGGATCTGGCCAACCCCTACCGCGGATCGTCGACGTTGTGGCGTATCCATGCCGTCTCGGTGCTGCTCGTCGTCCCCCAGGCGCTGGTGTGGACCTTCACCCTGGTCTGGCTGATGACGGAGCGCGGCTGGTCCCCCACGTCAGCCGGCGCGCTGGTGACCGGCGCCCAGATTCTCGGGGCACTGGGCCGCATAGCCGCCGGGCGCTGGTCTGACCGCGTGGGGTCGCGGCTGCGTCCGATCCGCAGCATCGCCGCCGCGGCGGCGGCGTCGATGGCGGCGCTGGCACTCACCGACGCCCTGGGCTCGGGATGGAGTGTCGCGGTCATGATCGTGGCGTCGGTGGTGACGGTCAGCGACAACGGGTTGGCGTTCACCGCCATCGCAGAGATCGCCGGGCCGTTCTGGAGCGGACGCGCCCTCGGTGCGCAGAACACCAGCCAGTTGCTGATGACGGGACTCACGCCGCCGATGTTCGGTGCGCTGATCGGCGCAGCCGGCTACCCGTTGGCGTTCGCCGTGTGCGCGCTGTTTCCGGTGCTGGCCATACCGATGGTGCCGGCCGACTCCCGCCGATAGCGCCCGGGCCCGGCAGTCCTCGGGTTACAGGCGGGCCCGGATGCGCTCGCCGACCTGCTTCGTGGACAGGGTGGTTCCGCC
>CAIOYU010000005.1 GCA_903862565.1 uncultured Actinomycetes bacterium
CGCTCGACCTGCATCAGGTCAACGCCCACGATGGTCACCTGCTGGACCGGGAACTGGTTGTCGGACAGGTAGTCGACGGCCTTCTGCGCCTCGGCGTAGGTGGTGTACGAACCGACAGGCCAGCCTTTCGGCGGGGTCGGCAGGCCCAGGGGACCGCGGCGCGACGACCCTGCGGCGCCACCCGGAACCCCACCCGGGTTCTGCGCTGGCGGAAAAGGACTGGTCATGGTTCTGGCGATCCCTTCGTCGACTGGCCGAGCCCCCGCCGGTTTTCAGACGGCGAGCTCCTCATACATACGATAAGTTGAACAGCATGACAGCTGCCAGCGGCGACCCCGGCGAAACGCCGCAGAACGCGGGTCAGCAGCAGCCCCTGGGAGGCTACGGGGAACCGGGCCACCAGAGTTACCAGACATCCCCGGGGGGTTTCCCCCCGCCGCAAACGCCCGGGCAGTACGGACAGCCCGCCGCCGGCTTCCCGCCCCCTGGCTACGGTCCGCCGTCGGCGCCGGGTTACGGCGGCTATCCACCGCCTCCACCCGGTTTTTCCCCGCCCGGTTACGCCCCGCCCATGCAGAACAGCCCGGAATACGGCACCCCCTACCCGGGGGACTACGGCTACCCGGCGACCGCCCAGGGCGGCACCAACACGCTGGCGATCATCTCACTGGTTTCCTCGATCGTCGGCCTGCTGTGCGGCATCGGCTCGATCATCGGCATCGCGTGCGGTGCGGTGGCCCTCAACCAGATCAAGCGCACCCGGGAGGGCGGCCACGGGCTGGCCATCGCCGGCATCGTGATCGGGGTGGCTTCGCTGGTGATCAGCGTTGTCTGGATGACCTTCGCCTGGCGCTGAGCACTGCGCCTGGGGCTTAAGCGGGCGGCAGGAACGGCGGCGACTGGCGCGTCATTCCCGCGGCCCGGCCCTTCCCTGCCACCACCAGGGCCATCTTGCGGCTGGCTTCGTCGATCATCTCATCGCCCAGCATCGCCGCCCCGCGCGCGCCCCCGGCCTGCGAGGTGTGAAATTCGTAGGCCTCCAGGATCAGCTCGGCCCGGTCGTACTCCTGCTGCCGTGGGCTGTAGATCTCGTTGCCGGCCGCGATCTGGTCCGGGTGCAGCACCCACTTGCCGTCATAGCCCAGCGCGGCTGATCGGCCGGCCACCCGGCGGAACGCCTCCACATCGCGCACCTTGAGGTAGGGCCCGTCAATGGCGGCAATGCCGTGGGCGCGGGCGGCGATCAGGATGGTCATCAGGATGTGGTGGTAGGCGTCGCCGACGTCGTAGCCCTCGGGCTGTTCACCGACCACCAGGGTGCGCATGTTCAGACTGGCCATCAGATCGGCCGGCCCGAGTACCAGCGCCTGCACCCGGGGTGCGGCGGCGATCGCGGCGACGTTGGCGAGCCCACGGGCGTCCTCGATCTGGGCGTCGACGCCGATGCGGCCCACCGGCAGCCCGTGGCTGCGCTCGAGCTGGGTCAGCAGGAGGTCCAGCGCCTGGACATGGCTGACGTCGGTCACCTTGGGCAGCACGACGACATCGAGATGCGGGCCGGCGACCGAGACGACGTCGATCACGTCGGTGTGGGTCCACGGGGTGGTCCAGTCGTTGACCCGGACGCCACGAAGCTGGCCAGCCCAGCCCGGGCCGGCCAGCGCGGCCCCGACGATCGTGCGGGCCGCGATCTTGGCGTCGGGCGCCACGGCGTCCTCGAGGTCCAGGAACACCTCGTCGGCAGGCAGCGTCTTGGCCTTCTCGACCATCCGCGGGTTACTCCCAGGAACCGACAGACAGGTTCGCCGGGGTCGACAGGAGTTATCCACCCGAAACCTCCTAACCTGTCAGTTATGGCGTCGGTGAACAGGGTATATGCGGCGCGACTTGCAGGAATGGTGGTCCTCGGTCCCGACGGGGAGTCCCTGGGCCGGGTGCGCGACGTGGTCACCAGCATCAGCATCGTGCGCCAACAGCCCCGCGTTCTGGGCCTGGTTGTCGAATTGCTCACCCGTCGAAGGATTTTCGTCCCGATGCTGCGGATCACCGCGATCGAGCCGAACGCCGTCACCCTCAACACCGCCAACCTCTCGCTGCGCCGCTTCGTGCAGCGGCCCGGCGAAGTACTGGCGCTGGGCCAGGTGCTCGATAGCCGGGTCCGCGTCGACGACCCCGAACAGCCGCAACTGGCCGGTGTCGACGTCGTGGTCGTCGACCTGGGAATCGAGCAGACCCGGACCCGGGACTGGATGGTCACCCGGATCGCGGTGCGCAGCCAGCGCCGACTGGGCCGGCGCTCGGCGGTGGCGGTGGTGGACTGGCAGACCGTCACAGGCCTGACCCCGTCGGCCCTGGCCATGCCCGGCCAGGGCGTGGCGCAACTGCTGCACCAGTTCGAGGGCCAGCGACCGATCGAGGTGGCCGACGCCCTGCGCGACCTGCCGGCCAAACGCCGCAGCGAGGTGGTCACCGCCCTGGACGACGAGCGATTGGCCGACATCCTGCAGGAACTGCCGTCCGACGACCAGACCGAACTGCTGATGCAACTGGACACCGAACGTGCGGCCGACGTGCTCGAGGCGATGGACCCCGACGACGCCGCCGACCTGCTGGGCGAGCTGCAGCCCATCGAGGCCGAGGTGCTGTTGCGGCGGATGGACCCGGAGGACTCCGAGTCGGTGCGGCGACTGCTGAGCCACTCCCCCAACACCGCGGGCGGGCTGATGACCTCGGACCCGGTGGTCCTGGCGCCGGACACCACCGTGGCCGAAGCGCTCGCCCGGGTGCGCGACCCCGACCTCACCCCGGCACTGGCCTCCCTGGTGTTCGTCGTGCGTCCGCCGACAGCCACCCCGACCGGCCGCTACCTGGGCTGCGTTCACACGCAGGCCTTGCTGCGTGAACCGCCGGCCAACCTCGTCAGCGGCATCATCGACGCCGATCTGCCCCGCCTGTCGCCGGAGACACCTCTGGGCGACGTCACCCGGTACCTGGCTGCCTACAACCTGGTCTGCGCGCCGGTGGTCGACCCCGAGAGCCATCTGCTCGGCGCAGTCACCGTCGACGACGTCCTCGACCACCTGCTTCCCGACGACTGGCGCGAGTCGTACGCGGACCCCGTGTCCGGGCAACGGGAATCAACGCTGAGCGCCGCGAAGGGCCGGACGTGAGCGAACACGGACGCCTCGATACACCGCGGACCTCACGGCGGCCGTCGATCAACTTCGACCCCGAGGTGGTCGGCCGGTTCAGCGAATCCATCGCCCGATTCCTGGGGACCGGCCGCTACCTGATGTGGCAGACCATCTTCGTCATCGTCTGGATCTGCCTGAATCTTTTCGCCGTGGGGTTGCGGTGGGATCCCTACCCGTTCATCCTGCTCAACCTCGCCTTTTCCACCCAGGCCGCCTACGCGGCACCGCTGATTCTCCTGGCGCAGAACCGCCAGGAGAATCGCGACAAGGTGGCTTTGGAGGACGACCGCCGACGCGCCGAACAGACAAAAGCCGATACCGAATTCCTGGCCCGCGAGCTCGCGGCGCTGCGACTGGCGGTGGGCGAAGTCGTCACCCGCGACTATCTGCGCCGCGAACTCGACGAGATCCAGCGCGAACTCCTCGAGGCCCTCGCGCCGGACCAATCGCCTGAACGCCGAGCAAAGAAGGGCCATGCGTGACGGCAGTGTGTGTAAACGGGTCGGCTTCTGGCACCATTGCGTTCCGGTGAGCGTGCCGCGCTATGTATGGTGACTGGGTTCACTACCATCATTTCGGGTTCGGGTCGGGGATTTTCGTGAGGACGGGCGAGTGCAGATGAAACGCCGGGGCAGCAGGTTGACGCGGCCCGCGTTCGGCATTGCCATCCTCACGCCGGTGGTGCTCGCCGGCGCGGTGGCCGCCACACCGGAACGCAGCGCCGTTCCGGCCAACGCCAGCGACGTCTCCGCCGCGGCGGCACCCGCACTTCCCGAGATGCACGGCACCACAGTCGTCCCCGCGACCAGGCCGCCGGCCGACTTCAAGTTCGGTGCCAACGCCATCTCGGTGGCTCCGCCCCCCGCGGTCATCAGCGCTACCGGCGGTATGCGCATCCCGGCGACAGCACTGACGGCCTACCGCAAAGCCGAGCAGACCATGTCCGTGGCCGCGCCGAACTGCGGTGTGAGCTGGAATCTGCTGGCCGGCATCGGCCGCATCGAGTCCTCGCACGCCAACGGCGGCGCAACTGATGCCCGCGGCACCGCCCTGCGGCCGATCTACGGCCCGGTACTGGACGGCACCCTGCCCGGCAACGAAGTGATCGTGCAGGGCAACGCCGGCGGCCGCCCGGTCTACGCGCGCGCGATCGGCCCCATGCAGTTCCTGCCCGGAACCTGGTCGCGGTTCGCCTCCGACGGCGACGGCGACGGTAAGTCCGACCCCCAGAACATCTTCGACGCCGCCCTGTCGACCGCGCGTTACCTGTGCAGTGGCGGGCTGAACCTGCGCAATCAGGCGCAGGTGCTGACCGCGATTCTGCGGTACAACAACTCGATGCCCTACGCCCAGAACGTGCTGGGCTGGGCCGCGGCGTACGCCACCGGGGTCGCGCCGGTCGACCTGCCGTCGATCACCGGCCCGGTTCCTGCCCTCGGCGATACGCACATGGAGAACCCGAAGGGCCTGGGACCCGGGATGCCCGGCGATCCACTGGCCACCCTGACCGGCCTGGGCAACACCGAGATGGCCGGACAGATGGTGCTGCCCGGCCCCGAAGCCGCCGTCGACGGTGTCCTGCCCCAGCACGGGTGCGCGGTCATCTGCATGGCCTCGCAGCTGGCGCCCCAGACGACCGAGAGCCCGAACCTGCCGCCGTGGATGCAGTCGGTGCCGTGGATGGCCCCCGGCACGCCCCCACCGTGGATGGCCCCGCCTGCCGATGCCCCCATGCCGGGCCAGGGACTGGGGGCGCTGCCCGGCCCCGGTGCCGGACCCATGCCCGGTCCTGCACTTCCGGGTCCGGCACTTCCCGGTCCGGCACTTCCCGGTCCTGCACTGCCCGGCCCAGCGCTCCCCGGACCGGAGCAGGGCCCCGGGCCCATCGCACCCGGACCCGCAATGGCGCCCGGACCGATGCCGGCCCAGGCACCCGAACCGGCCCCGGAGGCCCCGCCGTTCATGGCTCCGCCGCTCATGGTGCCCCCTGCCGCCGAGGCACCGGCCCCCGTCGATGTCCCGCAGGGTGTGGGCGCACCGCCCGGACCGGCCAGCTGACGCCGTCCCCCGGCCCCACATCAAAGGTAGTGCGGCCCGCTCGCTGCACCCGGTTACGACCTAGACTCGGCCTCGTGGCCGGCAACAGCGTCAAGGAATGCGATGTCTGACAACATAACTGAGAAAGCCGTGCGCGCCGCGCTGGCCAAGGTCATCGATCCCGAACTGCGGCGCCCGATCACCGAACTGAACATGGTCAAGAGCGTCACCGTGGCCGACGACGGCGCCGTGAGCGTCGAGATCTACCTCACCACCGATGCCTGCCCGAAGAAGAGCGAGATCACCGAGAAGGTCAGGGCCGCGGCCGCCGACGTGCCGGGAACCGGCGCGGTCACGGTGAGCCTTGACGTGATGAGCGACGAGCAGCGCACCGAACTGCGAAAGCAACTGCGCGGCGAGCAGGGGCTGTCGGCGGAACCTGTGATCCCGTTCGCCCAGCCCGGTTCGCTGACCCGTGTGTACGCGGTCGCTTCCGGCAAGGGCGGGGTTGGAAAGTCCAGCGTCACAGTCAATCTCGCCGCGGCACTGGCAGCGCGCGGACTGAGCGTCGGCCTGCTCGACGCCGACATCTACGGACATTCGGTGCCGCGGATGATGGGCACCGACGACCGGCCAACGCAGGTCGCGTCGATGATTCTTCCGCCGATCGCGCACGAGGTGAAGGTCATCTCGATCGCGCAGTTCACCCAGGGCAACACACCGGTGGTCTGGCGCGGACCCATGCTGCACCGGGCGCTGCAGCAGTTCCTGGCAGACGTGTACTGGGGCGATCTCGACGTGCTGTTGCTCGACCTGCCGCCCGGCACCGGCGATATCGCGATCTCGATCGCGCAACTGGTCCCGAACGCGGAGATCCTGGTGGTCACCACCCCGCAGTTGGCGGCCGCCGAGGTGGCCGAGCGAGCCGGGGCCATCGCCTTACAGACCCGCCAGCGCATCGTGGGCGTCGTGGAGAACATGTCCGGGATGCTGATGCCGGACGGCACCACCATGCACCTCTTCGGCGAGGGCGGCGGCACGCGGGTCGCCGAGCGGCTGTCGCGGGCGGTGGGCGCCGATGTGCCCCTGCTCGGCCGGGTTCCGCTGGACCCGGCTCTGGTGGTGGCGGGCGATTCCGGCGTGCCCCTGGTGCTTTCGGCACCCGACTCGACCGCTGGGCGCGAGCTGCGGGGCATCGCCGACAAGCTGGCGTCCCGCCGGCGGGGTCTGGCTGGGATGTCCCTCGGGCTGGACCCGGCGGGACGTTAGCGGCTCAGGTCGCGTCGGGGTCGAACGGCGCGGGGTTGGACGGCCCGGGGTTGGACGACCCGGGGTGGCCGGGTGCCGGCGTCTCCTGCGCGGCCGACGGTGCGCTCTGCGGCTTGAGGGGACCTACCCCCCGGTCGCTTCGCTCCTGCCCGCCGGGACCTACCCCCCGGTCGCTTCGCTCCTGCCCGCCGGGACCGTCGAAGTTGCCGGTCAGCCAGGAGTCATCACCGTCAAGCAGGTGTTTGGTCAGCGCAGCACGCGGGGTCATCCCACGCAGCTTCTGCAGTTCGGACAGCGGCTCGCGCAGATCGTCGAACTCCGGACCCATTTCCTCCCTCAGCTGGCTGGTGGCGCCGCTGAGGTAGTCCCGGGCCTGCCGGACTGTCCCGGTCGCCCACCGGATCGCGCCAGGAAGGCGTTCGGGACCCAGTACGACGAGCCCGATGACGACCAGCAGGAGCATCTCGCCCCAGCCGATGTTGTTAAACATTCGCTCTAGTTCTTCGCTTCGTCCGAAGCGGGATTGACGGTCAGAATGACCTTGCGGCCCTCTCGCATGACCTCGATCGGCGCATCCTGACCGATCTTGAGCTGGCGGACCGCGACCACGAACTCGTCGCCGTCGGCGACCGTGCGGTCGCCGACCTTGACCACGACGTCGTTCTCCTTGATTCCGGCCTTGTCCGCCGGACCGCCGGGCTTGACGTCGGCGATCTGGGCGCCGGAGGCGATGTCGTTGCTCACCGACTTGGCCGAGAGCCCCAGGGTCGGGTGGGCGATCTTGCCATCCTTGATCAGGGCCTCGACGGTCTCCTTGACCTCGTTGACCGGGATGGCGAATCCGAGCCCGCTTGCGCTGTCGGACAACGACTTTCCGGCGGTGTTGATGCCGATGACCTCGGAGTCCATGTTGATCAGTGGGCCACCGGAGTTGCCGTGGTTGATCGAGGCGTCGGTCTGAACGGCGTCGATCACGGTGTCGGTGTCCGATCCCTCGCCGGAGAGCGGGACGGGCCGTTTCAGCGCACTGATGATGCCGTGGGTGACGGTGGACCGCAGACCCAACGGGGCGCCGGCGGCGATCACTTCGTCACCGACGTGCAGTTTCGCGGAGTCACCCATCCGTGCCACCGTGAGGTTGTCGACGTTGTCGACCTTCAGCACGGCCAGGTCGGTCTTGGGATCGCGCCCGACCAGGTTGGCGGGCACCTCCTTGCCGTCGTTGAACACCACGGTCAGCTTGAACTTCGCCGGCAGCGCCGCCGCTTCGGAGATCACGTGATTGTTGGTGACGACGTAGCCGCGCCCGTCGACGACGACGCCGGAGCCCTGAGCCCCCTCCTCGTCACTCTTGGCCTCGATGGTGACAACCGAGTCCGCTACCGAGGCAGCCACTTTCGCGAAACGGCCTGCGGGCACTTCCCCGCCGCCGGTCGTGGACAGCGTGACCTTGGAGGTGGTGAAGGCCTCGACCACCTCGGCGGTCTTGCGCCCCACCCAGCCACCGATCAACCCGATCAGCAGCGAGAGGATGGCCAGCGTGGCCAACGCCCAGTAGGACACCCGACCGCCGAAGAGGACCTCGCGGACACCGAGCTTGCCGACCGGGCCCGTCGCCACCGCCGCCGGCGGCTTGTCCAACGCCGGAGTGCCCAGCGCGGCACCGGTGGACGGATCGCGCCAGGGATCCTCGGGGTCTTCGGTCAGCGGGTCGCCCCGGCCGTCGAGAGCGCCCGCGTCGGCGGGGTGACGCTGAAGGGAGTCGACGCCCGGGTACGGACGGCCGAACGCCTCCGTCAGTACCGGGTCCGCCTTCTGCTCGCTGGCGGTGAACTCGTCGGAGCGGCGGTATTTGGCCGGCCGCAACTCCTCGGCGACGAAAGGTCCGTCGACGCCGCTCGGGCGTCCG
Source organism: uncultured Actinomycetes bacterium (assembly GCA_903862565.1). Classification (GTDB taxonomy): domain Bacteria; phylum Actinomycetota; class Actinomycetes; order Mycobacteriales; family Mycobacteriaceae; genus Mycobacterium. Next base: position 8,410 of record CAIOYU010000005.1, read on the forward strand.
AAGGCGCGGGTGGCCAGCGGGTCTACCGGCGGGCGGGAAACCGGCCGCGGCGCCAGACGGGGGCCGGACTCATTGTCGGGGCTCACAAGTAGACCTCTATCGCGTTGGGGAGAAATCAGCGGGACAGCCGAAGCGCACGGCCCACTGCCGCCGGGTTGCGGACCAGCCTACCGGCGCTTGCGCCGACCACGGGTTATCCCGTCGGTGAATTGCGGAGGCTGTGGCGGCGGGGGCGGGGACGGGGGCGCGGACTGTGGGATCTGAGACAGCAGGCCCATCAACGTGCTCGGCATGTTCACCGGCTGGCAGTCCCGCAGTGCTGCACTGGCCTCCCCCTGCCCCTCCACCTCGGCGGCGCACTGCGGACAGACCGACAGGTGGTGCGCAGCGCGCAGATAGGCCTTCATCGGCAGTTCGCCGTCGGAATAGGCGGCCACCGCCTCAATCGAGAGATGCTCGGTCGAACTGAACTGCCGGGGGGCGCCGATGGGCATGTTGCTCTGAGATGCGAACTGCGCAGGCAGCCAGGAGAAGGCCCGGCGGAACACATCTCCCGGGTCGACCATCTGCTGCACTCCTTCCACGCCGATCGAAATCCACGAACGGCGCTCACGAACGGCACTGTGGAACACCGCTAAACCGAATGTAGCGCGCCAAACCCCATTGGGGCTTTCAACGGGGCCCGAACAGGGCCCGACGGCGCAGCGGGGGCTCTGCTCAGAGGGACTCTGCGGACCGTCCGGAGTGAGCGGCGAGGTGATCCCGCAGGGCCTGACGACCGCGGTGGATTCTGCTGCGCACCGTGCCCAGCTTGACGCCGAGCGTGGCGCCGATCTCCTCGTAGGACAGACCTTCGATGTCGCACAGGACCACGGCGGCACGGAATTCCGGTGCCAGCGAGTCGAGGGCGGCCTGAAGATCGGCATCAAGCCGCGCGTCGTGGTAGATCTGCTCCGGATTGGGCTGATCCCCGGGAACGCGGTCGTAGTCCTCGGGCAGCGCCTCCATACGGATGCGGGTGCGCCGACGAACCATGTCGAGGAAGAGGTTCGTGGTGATGCGATGCAGCCAGCCCTCGAAGGTGCCCGGCTGATAGCTCTGCACTGAACGGAAGACCCGGATGAAGGTCTCCTGGGTGAGGTCCTCGGCGTCGTGCTGATTGCCCGACAGCCGGTAGGCCAGCCGGTAGACCCGGTCGGCGTGCTGACGCACCAGTTCGTCCCAGGACGGCATGGCCGTCCTGTCGCCGGTCGCGTCGAACACTGCGGTGCCCTGCAACTCGTCGGACGTCTCGGCCCAATCCGCGTCGGCGTCCTGACCGACATGAGACATGCTGGCCGGTGCCGTCAAGGTGGTGGTCGTCGGATCCTCCTGGTCTAGGTTGAGCGCCCGCGGCGGCATGCCGTCAGACGCCTCGCACGTCATAACAGAAACCCGTGTCGGCGTATTCCGGGAGACACCCAGAGAGCCGTTGCGAGAGTCATGGCGTTCCATGCGGATCACCTTTCCCTACTGTGTTGTGGAGTCAATATGAGCAAACTGAATTTCGACTGAGAGCTTAGCTAAGCATAGTGAATACGCTGTGGATATAACGTTTGGCGAAGAAATCTCAGCAATCCCTTAGTGCTGGCGTGTCGACCTGACCGGGCGGCACGGCGCGGGCCGGGTCGAGCATCGCCCTCCTGCACTGCTGCGGTTGCTCTACGCTGCTGAGAATGTCCACCACCGACGAGTCCGATGGCCCGCCGATGACCAGGGCCGAGCGGATGCTCTCCCACGCCGAGGGATCGATCTCCGAGGACGCCATCGTCGCGTCCGCCCGCGATCGCGCAGTCGACGCCGGCGCCGGCGCGGTGACCCCGGCGGTCGGCGCTCTGCTGAGCCTGCTGGCCCGACTGGCCGGCGGCAAGGCGGTGGTCGAGGTGGGCACGGGCGCCGGAGTCAGCGGCCTGTGGTTGCTGGCCGGAATGCGTCAGGACGGCGTGCTCACCACCATCGACATCGAACCCGAGCACCAGCAACTGGCGAAGAAGGCCTTCACCGAAGCGAAGATCGCCCCGGGACGCACCCGCCTGATCGCTGGACGCGCCCAGGAGGTGCTGACCCGGTTGACCGAGGAGTCCTACGACCTGGTGTTCATCGACGCCGCCCCGATGGACCAGGCCCAATTCGTCAGCGAAGGGGTCCGGCTGCTGCGGCCCGGTGGCGTCATCGTGGTGCACCGCGCCGCACTCGACGGGCGCGCCGGCGATCCTGCCGCGCATGATGCCGAGGTCGCCGCGGTGCGCGAGGCCGCCCGGCTGATCGCCGAGGACGAGCGGCTCACCCCGGTGCTGGTGCCACTGGGAGACGGGCTTCTGGTCGCGGCACGCGATTACGAAACAGCCGGCTGACGGGAGCGCCGTGGAACTCATGACGGGGTTCGGCCTGGCCACTGCGGCCGGCTTGAATGCCTACATCCCCCTGCTCTCGATGGGTCTGCTCGGCCGCTTCACCAACCTGATCCACCTACCCGAGACCTGGTCGTGGCTGGAGAACGGCTGGGTGATCGGGATTGTCGCGGTACTGCTCATCATCGAGATCGTCGCCGACAAGATCCCGGCCGTCGATTCCATCAACGACACCGTGCAGACGTTCGTACGACCCACCTCCGGCGGCATCGTGTTCGGGTCCGGAACCGCGGCGCAGACCGTGGCGGTGACCAATCCGGTCGAGTTCGCCCGCACCGGACAATGGGTTCCGGTGGCCATCGGGGTGGTGACGGCACTGGTCGTATCCCTGACGAAAACGTCGGTCCGGCCGGTGGCCAACGTCGCCACCGCCGGATTTGCCGCCCCTGTGCTGAGCACCCTTGAGGATTTCACCAGCGCGGGGCTCACCTTCGTCGCGATCCTGATTCCCGCGTTGGTGGTGCTGATACTCGTCGCGCTGATCTGGGCGGCGGTGTGGCTGCTGCGCCGACGCGGCCGCAAGCGGACGACGGCTGTCGCGCGAGCAGACACAAACCCCCCCGACACGCCGACGCTCTAGCGCTCTTCGGGTCTCACTCGCCGGAGTTCTAGATCCACACACCCTTGCCGACCGCGACCACTCCGCCGCCGCTGATGGCGAAACGTTCGCGGTCCTTCTCCAGATCGACTCCGACCTGTTCACCCGGTCCGACGACGACGTTCTTGTCCAGGATCGCCCGGCGCACCACCGCTCCCCGGCCGACCCGCACCCCGGGCATCAGCACACTGCCTTCAACGATCGCGCCGTCGTCGACCACCACGTTGCTTGACAGCACCGAGTCGCGCACCGACGCCGCCGAGATGATGCTGCCCGCACCCACCACCGACTCCTGGGCCGATCCGCCGTTGACGAACTTCGCCGGCGCGAGATTGTCCGACTCGCCGCGGATCGGCCAGCGCTTGTTGTAAAGGTTGAAGACCGGGTGAACCGACACCAAATCCATGTGGGCGTCGTAGAACGCATCGAGGGTGCCGACGTCACGCCAGTAGCCGTGGTCACGTTCGGTGGAGCCGGGGACCTCGTTGTCATTGAAGTCGTACACCGCGGCCATCCCCTCGGCGACCAACTTCGGAATGATGTTGCCGCCCATGTCGTGATCGGAACTGTCGTCGTCGGCGTCGGCGCGGATGGCGTCGATGAGCACCTTGGTGGTGAAGATGTAATTGCCCATCGACACGAAGGTCTGGTCGGGGTTGTCCGGACACGCGGGCGGATCCGTCGGCTTCTCGATGAAGCTTCGGATCTGTCCGGACTCGTCGGACTCGATACAGCCGAACGCGGTGGCTTCCGCACGCGGCACCCGGATGCCTGCCACCGTCGCACCCGCGCCGCTCTCGATGTGGAACTTCATCATCTGCTCGGGGTCCATCCGGTACACGTGGTCGGCACCGAAGACCACGATGTAGTCGGGATCCTCGTCGTAGATCAGGTTCAGCGACTGGTAGATGGCGTCGGCGGAGCCGGTGTACCAGCGCGGACCGAGCCTCTGCTGCGCCGGCACCGGGGTGATGTACTCCCCCGCCAGGCCGGACAGACGCCAGTTCTGTGAGATGTGCCGGTCCAGCGAGTGCGACTTGTACTGGGTCAGCACGCAGATGCGCAGATATCGGGCGTTGACCAGGTTCGACAGCACGAAGTCGATGAGCCGGTAGGCGCCCCCGAACGGAACGGCCGGCTTCGCCCGGTCCGCGGTGAGCGGATAGAGACGCTTGCCCTCACCCCCGGCCATCACGATCCCCAGCACGTGTGGCAGCTCCCTCATGGAACAAACCTAACCACCACTGCTGGCAACGGCTAGGGCAATCAGGGTTTCGGAGGGCCGTGTTGCGTTAGGTTCACCGTTATGCGCGTGGCGATGATGACACGGGAGTACCCGCCGGAGGTCTACGGCGGGGCCGGAGTGCACGTGACCGAACTCGTCGCCCAGTTACGCCGACTCTGCGACGTCGACGTGCACTGCATGGGTGCGCCACGGGAGACGGCGATCGCCCACCAGCCCGACCCCGAGCTCGCAGATGCAAACCCGGCCCTGTCGACGTTGTCGACAGACCTGCGGATGGCGCAGGCGGCGTGCACGCCTGACCGGCCGGCGCAGGTGGTGCATTCGCACACCTGGTACACCGGAATGGCCGGGCATCTCGCCTCGATGCTGCACGGAATCCCGCATGTGCTGACCGCCCACTCGCTGGAACCCAAGCGGCCGTGGAAGGCCGAGCAACTGGGCGGCGGCTACCAGATCTCGCTGTGGGTGGAACGGACCGCCATGCAGGCCGCCGACGCGGTGATCGCGGTGAGCAATGGCATGCGCGACGACGTGCTGGCGACCTACCCGGGGCTGGACCCCGGCCGCGTGCACGTGGTCAAGAACGGCATCGACACCGACGTCTGGTACCCCGAGACGCCTGGTGCCGAGCAGTCGGTGCTGTCCGAACTCGGCGTTGACCCGACCCGGCCGATGGTGGCCTTCGTCGGCCGGATCACCCGGCAGAAGGGTGTCCCGCACCTGATCGCGGCGGCCCATCGCTTCGATCCGGCGGTGCAGTTGGTGCTGTGCGCCGGTGCGCCCGACACTCCGGAGATCGCTGCCGAGGTTCGCGGTGCGGTCGACGCCCTGGCCGCCGAACGCAGCGGGGTGTTCTGGGTCCGCGATTTCCTGCCGGTACACGAGATCCGTCAAATCCTCACCGCAGCAACGGCTTTCGTCTGCCCATCGGTCTATGAGCCGCTGGGAATCGTGAACCTCGAGGCGATGGCGTGTGACACCGCGGTAGTGGCCTCCGACGTCGGCGGTATCCCGGAGGTGGTCGACGACGGCGTCACCGGCACGTTGGTCCATTACGACGCCGACGACACGACCGGCTTCGAGAGGGACCTGGCCGACGCCGTTAATGCACTGGTCGCCGACCCGGAGAAGGCCCGCCGTTACGGCACCGCCGGCCGGCAGCGCTGCATCGACGAGTTCTCCTGGGCGCGCATCGCCGAACAGACGCTGGACGTCTACCGCGCCGTCAGCTCCTAGGGGCTGTAGACGTTCGGGTTCTCCGGCCGGGCCTCGAGCATGTTGTTCTGCTCGGTCAGGCCGATGCACAGGCCGGTGTTGTTGCCGTTGCAGGGGATTCCGTTGACCTCGGGGAGCTGACCGACCTCTCCGGGCGCCGAGGACGTGATGGAACCGGGCTGGAGAGGGGCGTTCTCCGGATTGAGCGGATTGAACGTCGGCGGAGCATGGTCGGTTTGCGGCCTGCAGGCGCCGCTGATCGGGTCGAGGACCTCGTTGCCGGGGCAGGAGGCCAGCCGGCTCGATGCCGGCTCAGCGACCAGACCTGCGGCAAGCGGGGCACAGAAGGCGGCGGCGAACCCGCCGGCAAGTAGTGCGCGACGACGAGGACTAATGCTCACAGACATGGGTGCGTGCTTTCTTCCGAGAGGGCGAACTAGAGACTCTATTTTCGCTCGATACCCGCAGGCCGGTACCAAAACGGCGCCCTGCACGCTCAGCGAGGGATCCTAGCTGGTGACGCCCTTGAGTTCGTCACCCAGGGCGGCGGCCTCGTCCGGGGTCAACTCGACGACGAGACGACCGCCGCCCTCCAGCGGCACCCGCATCACGATGCCGCGCCCCTCTTTGGTCGCTTCCAACGGACCGTCTCCGGTCCGGGGCTTCATCGCCGCCATCGAGTGCTCCCTCCAGGTCCCTCAGGGCCGTCGACGCCAACCGAATCGGCGCCGACCATGATCCTAGTCGTGCGTACTTGAACTCCATTGTTCCCTATCCGGCGGGCGGTCGAGAAATAAGCGCGATGTGGCGCGAAAAAAATGCGCGCTACCCGCCGCTGCGAGGAACCCAGCAGTTCTGCAGATGGTCGTCGACCATTCCGGTCGCCTGCATCAGCGCATAGGCGGTGGTGGGGCCGATGAACCGGAAGCCACGCCGCTTGAGATCGCGGGCCAGAGCCGCCGATTCGGAGGTCACGGCGGGCACGTCGGCCATCGTGGCCGGCCGCGGCCCGGGATCCGGGGC
>CAIOYU010000006.1 GCA_903862565.1 uncultured Actinomycetes bacterium
CGTCCGCCGAGAACCGCAGATTGCCGTCGCCATCTGTGATCGACACCAGCACATCGAGCATGTCCCGCTTGCTCTTGTCCTCTGGCGGGTTGGCGATCCGTCCGCTCATGATCTCCTGCACCAGACCGACGAGGTTGCCGCGCGCCTCGTCGCGAACCCGGAAACTCTCGATCGGCAAGTAGGGGTCGACGTAACACAGCGGATCGGTGCCGCGTTCGAGCAAGTGGTAGTACTGCGCGAAGCGGGAGTCGAGTTGCTCGCGGAACTTGCGTCCGATCAGGCATGCCGTCGAGGTGTAGATGGTCAACTCCGAGAAGAAGTCCAGCAGGTCGATTTCGCCTTGCGTTCCCCAGTTTTCGGTCATCCGACGCACTTCGCGCTCGATGGTCCTGGCATGGCTCTTCATGTGGTCACCGCGCAGTGCGGAGTTGTGCAGCATCTCCTTGCGGCGTTCGGGGCTGGCGTCGAAGACGACGCCCTTGCCGAAGATCGGTGTCATGAACGGGTAGGCCTGTGCCTGGTCGAGGTCGTCGTCGGCGGCGCGAAAGAAGAACTCGTTCGCCTCGGCCCCGGTGAGCAGGATGACCTTCTTGCTGGCGAGCTGGAAGCATCCGACATCGCCGCACTCGTCGCGCACGCGTTGCATCAAAGCGATCGGATCGGTGCGGAACTCCTCGAGGTGGCCGCGTTCGCCCTCGCCCGCAGAGACGCGTTTCACTTCGTGCATCACGTGTCCTCCGGATACTTCAACTGCTGACGTTCTTTCGGCGCGTTGGACAGCGGGGCCTCGGGCTGGATCTCCATCGACACCACGAACCCGCCACGCGGGGTTTCGGCGACGAACGCGATTGCCCGGGCGAGGTCTGCCGCGCGCAGGAAGTACGAGTGCCGAGCCTGGCCCCATTTGGCCCAGTCCTCCAGCGCAGGGGCGACGGTCTCCGGCGGCAGGCTCCAACCCATTTCGGTCTGGGTGGGTCCGGGGTGCACGATCGAGGCCCGCACGCCGGTGCCTTCGAGTTCCATCTGCAGGTTGGTGACCATCGCCAGTAGGCCGGCTTTGGCGGCGCCGTAGCCGCCCATGTGCGGACGCTGGCGCAGGGCGACATCAGAGCCGATGAAGATGACATCTCCGCGTTGCCGTTTCACCATGCCGGGCAGCACTGCGGTGGCCAGCCGGTTGGCTCCGATGAGGTGGACCTGGATCTGCGCCTCGAAGTCATCGGTGCCGACCTCGTAGAGCCGGCCGAAGAAGGTGTCGCCGGCCCCGGCGACGAGCACCTCGATGTCGCCGAGTTCGTCGGTGGCGCGGGCGACGAACTGCGTCACTGACTCGGGGTCGGTGACGTCGAGGGGGAGTGCGATGGCCTCCCCGCCGTCGGCCCGGATCTTTGCGGCGAGGTCCTCGCACCGGTCCACGCGCCGGGCACCTAACGCGACCGGAAAGCCTCGGGCGGCGAGTTCGACGGCGGTGGCTGCCCCGATGCCCGAGGACGCGCCTGCGATCAGGGCTGGCCGGCGAGCCGGGTGCGGATCGAAACGGGGCATCAGGCCTTCTTCACGGTGATGGGGAGGTTCGCGAAACCTCGCACGCTGCTGGAGTGCACCCGAACGGCGCGTGGCTCGTCGACCTCGTATTGGGTTATCCGGGAGAACAGTTCGGTCAGCGCGATGCGGGCTTCCATGCGGGCCAGGTGCGCACCGAGGCAGAAGTGCGCTCCGCTGCCGAAGCTCAGCAGCTTCGAACCGATGTCCCGACCGATGCGGAACTCATCGGGCGCATCGAACACCCTCTCGTCGCGGTGTGCTGATCCAGGCATCAGTAGCAGCGTGTCACCCTCGCGGAGTGTGGTGCCGTGGAACTCGATGTCTGCGGCCACCACCCGGGCCAGGATCTGACTCGAGGTGTCGTAGCGCAGGGTTTCCTCCACCCACAGCGGGATCCGGGAGTGGTCGGCGTGGACGCTCGCGATCTGATCGGGGTTGCGGGCACCCCAAAACATCGCGTTGCCAAGCAGTTTGGTGGTGGTCTCGTTGCCAGCCACCAACATGAGGAACAGGAATGCCATGATCTCGTCGTCGCGGAGGCGGTCACCGTCGATCTCGGCCTCCAGCAGTGCGCTGGTCAGGTCGTCGGCAGGCGCTTTGCGTCGCTGCTTGACCATCGCGGCGTAGTAGACAAGCAGGTCCATCGCTGCGACGAGTGCGGTCTTCGGGACGTCGGTGATGCCGTCCTCGCGGTGCATGACCGCATCCGCCAGAGCGCGAAGGTGCTGGCGGTCTTCACGGGGGACGCCGACGAGTTCGGAGATGACGTCCATCGGCAACAGTCCTGCGAATTCGGTTATGTAGTCGAAGGTCTCGCTCTGCAACGCGGCATCCAGGTGGTGGCGGGTGAGGTGCCGCACGCGGGATTCGAGTTCCCGGATCCGCCGTGGCGTGAAGGCCTTCGACACCAGAGTGCGCAGCCGCAGGTGCCCGGGATCGTCCATCGCCAGGAAGGACATGGTCCGGTAGGCCTCGGGCGTTCGCGAGATCGGATCCAGGGAGACACCGAGTTTGTTGGACAGGGCTGTGCTGTTGCGGAATCCCTTGTGCACATCGGCATGCCGGGTCAATGCCCAGAAGTTCAGTTTGTCGTTGCGGTAGAGCGGGGCGTCGTCGCGGAGGCGTTTGTAGTAAGGGTAGGGATTCTCGTGGAAGTCGTAGTCATAGGGGTCAAGGACCAGATCGACGGACGTCATTCACCCTCGCCCAGAATCAGGCCGGCGACGTACTCGAGTCGGTCGGCGATCTGCCGGTAGGTGAACGCCCCACTGCCGGCTTGCACCAGCGCCCCGAAGTAACTCATCTCCAGTGCCGCGACAGTGCGGGCGTCGGCGTCGGGCCCCAGTGCGGACTTGATCCGCTTGTGGATCTCAGCGCCAATGCCATCCCGCACGGTCGTCACTCCGGCGTCGTTGCTCAGCAGGGCGGCGGTGCAGGCGGCAGCCAACTCCGGTTCGTCGGCGACCACGAGTGCCAGGCTCCGCAGTGCCTGCCGAACCCGGCTCAGGCGGGTGTCGTTGACGTCGACGAAGTAGGGAACCTCGCGCACCAGGTCGAGGTAGACCTCGGCGATCAGATGGTTCTTCGACGTGAAGTAGGTATAGGCCGTCGCGGGCGCCACCTGGGCGCGGGCGGCCACGGCCCGCACCGTCAGCTCGCCAGACGACGATCCCCGCAACATGTCCAGTGCCGCGTGCGTCAGCTTGCGGAAGGTCTCCTCCTGGCGGGGTCGCCGTGCGGTCGCGACTGCCTTGCTGGACACCTGTCCACCGTACCTTGCGAGGTAAGGGATCAGATAGCTATCGTTCGAGCTGAAGATGCCGGACAGGTGTCCAGTCAGCTGAGCGGGAGTCGTGGATGGCGATAGCAACCGAGCGCTCCAGTGACCTGCTGATCGACGGGGTCCTGGTCCCCGGGAGTGCAGGGGTTTACCCCACCGTCAACCCCGCCACCGAGGAGGTCCTCGGTACCGCCGCCGACGGCACTGCAGAGGACATGGGTCGCGCTATCGCCGCCGCCCGACGCGCCTTCGATCTCACGGATTGGTCCACCAGCACTGAGTTCCGAGTGCGGTGCATCCGTCAACTCCGGGACGCCATGCGCGAGAACATCGAAGAACTGCGCGACGTCACCATCGCCGAAGCCGGGGCGCCCCGCCTGCTCACCGCGGGCGCCCAACTCGAGGGACCGGTTGCCGACCTGAACTTCTCCGCCGACACCGCCGAAACCTACGCGTGGCGCACCGACCTCGGCGTCGCGTCCCCGATGGGCATCCGGACCCAACGAACGCTGGTGCGCGAGGCCGTCGGCGTCGTCGGTGCGATCACCCCGTGGAATTTCCCGCACCAGATCAACCTCGCCAAGATCGGCCCCGCACTGGCTGCGGGCAACACCGTCGTCCTCAAACCCGCGCCCGACACCCCCTGGTGCGCAGCGATTCTCGGAGAGTTGGTCGCCGCGCACACCGACATCCCGCCCGGTGTGCTCAACATCGTCACCTCCAGCGATCTGGCCGTCGGGGCGATGCTGACCAGCGACCCACGGGTCGACATGGTGTCGTTCACCGGCTCGACGGCCACCGGTCGTGCGGTGATGGCCGCCGCCGCGCCGACGGTCAAGAAGGTGTTTCTGGAATTGGGCGGCAAGTCCGCGTTCCTGGTGCTCGACGACGCCGACCTGCCCGCCGCCTGCGCGATGGCGGCATTCACCGCGTCGATGCACGGCGGGCAGGGCTGCGCGATCACCACCCGACTGCTGGTGCCGCGGGCCCACTACGACGAAGCCGCGGCCGCGGCCGCAGCCACGATGCGCGGCATCAAACCCGGCGACCCCGGCGATCCTCGCACCATCTGCGGCCCGCTGATCTCCGAACGACAGCGTGACCGGGTGCAGTCTTATCTGGACCTGGCGATCGCCGAGGGCGGGAGGTTTGCCTGCGGCGGGGGCCGTCCCGCAAGTCGTGACCAAGGCTTCTTCATCGAACCGACTGTCGTTGTCGGACTGGACAACACCGCCAGGGTGGCGCGTGAGGAGATCTTCGGCCCGGTGCTGACCGTGATCGCCCACGACGGCGACGACGACGCAGTTCGAATCGCCAACGACTCGCCCTACGGTTTGTCCGCGACGGTCTTCTCCGGCGACCCTGTGCGGGCTCAGGCGGTGGCCGGACGATTGCGGGTCGGCACCGTGAATGTCAACGGCGGGGTCTGGTACTCCGCGGACGTGCCGTTCGGCGGGTACAAGCAATCCGGGGTGGGCCGGGAGATGGGCGTGGCAGGGTTCGAGGAATACCTGGAACTCAAGGTGATCGCGACGGCGGTATGAAGGAGACCGGATGAGGTTCGCTGACAAGGTCGCCATCGTCACCGGCGCGGGCGGCGGTATCGGCCAGGCGTACGCGGAAGCACTGGCCCGCGAGGGGGCTGTCGTGGTGGTAGCAGACATCAACATCGATGGCGCGGAGCAGGTTGCGGCGGGTATCCGGGCCGAGGGCGGTGCTGCCATTGCTGTCCCGGTCGACGTGTCGGATCCGGATTCTGCCAAGGGAATGACCGACCGGACGGTGGCCGAGTACGACGGAGTCGACTTCCTGGTGAACAACGCAGCCATCTTCGGCGGCATGAAATTGGACATGCTGCTGACCGTCGACTGGGACTACTACAGGAAGTTTATGAGCGTGAACCTCGACGGTGCCCTGATCTGCACCCGGGCGGTCTACAAGCAGATGGCCAAGCGGGGCGGCGGGGCGATCGTCAACCAGTCCTCGACCGCAGCGTGGCTCTACGCCAACTACTACGGATTGGCCAAGGTCGGCATCAACGGACTCACCCAGCAGCTTTCGCGGGAACTGGGCTGGCAGAACATCCGCATCAATGCCATTGCCCCCGGACCGATCGATACCGAGGCCAACCGCACCACCACCCCGCAAGGGATCGTCGAGGACATCGTGAAACGAATTCCGTTGAGCCGCATGGGTCAACCCGAGGACCTGGTCGGTATGTGCCTGTTCCTGCTGTCCGACGAGGCGCGCTGGATCACCGGACAGATCTTCAACGTCGACGGCGGGCAGATAATCCGGTCATGAACGAAGAGATGAGGATCGGCTACATCGGCCTGGGCAATATGGGTGCCCCGATGGCCAGGCGGCTTGTGGACTGGCCGGGCGGACTGGTCGTCCATGACGTTCGCGACGAGACCATGCTGCCGTTCGCCGAGGCGGGTGCTTCGGTCGCCGGCAGTGTCGCCGAGGTTGCCGCCGCCGACATCATCAGCGTCACCGTGCTGGATGACGCGCAGGTCCGCGACGTCGTGACCGAACTGGCCCGACACGTCGACCGCGGAGCCGTCATCGCCATCCACTCCACCATCAGCGATACCACGGCGGTCGATCTGGCGAACCAGTATGAACCGCTGGCCATTCACGTGATCGACGCTCCGGTCAGTGGTGGCGCAGGAGCCGCGGACAAGGGCGAGTTGGCGACGATGGTCGGCGCACCCCGGGAGATCTATGACCGGGTCAAACCGGTGTTCAAGAAGTGGGCATCGCTGGTCATCCATGCCGGCGAACCCGGTGCGGGCACCCGGATGAAGTTGGCGCGCAACATGCTGACGTTCACCGCCTTCGCCTCGGCCTGTGAAGCGATGCACCTCGCCGAACGTGCGGGCCTGGACCTGCAGGCCCTCGGCCGGGTTGTTCGCCATACCGACGCGCTGACCGGCGGGCCGGGCGCCATCATGATCCGCGACAACGTGCACCGGCTCGATCCGGGGCACTGGCTCCACGACACGTTCGTCCACGCCCGCGACCTCGGCGAGAAGGACCTGAATCTGGCTTTGGCGCTAGGTGACTCGGTCGGAGCGGAGCTGCCACTGGCTCACGTCGCCCTGCGCGCACTCGCGGCCGGACTCGGCGTGCCCCACGTGACGGAGGAATGAGCATGGACGAACTACGCCGCAAGGGCCTTGCCAAGATGAAGGAGGTCTACGGCTGGGACATGCCGGACCTGCCCGGCGACTACTTCGCCTTGACGGTCGATCACCTCTTCGCCGATATCTGGAGCAGGCCCGGACTGTCGATGCGCGACAAGCGACTCGTGACGCTGAGCGTCGTGACCGCACTGGGCCTGCCGGACCTCGCCGAGATCCAGATCAATGCCGCCCTGGAGAACCAAGAGATGACCGAGGACGAACTCCGCGAGATGGCCATCTTCATCACCCACTACGTCGGATTCCCGCTGGGGTCGACGTTCAACAACGTCGTCGAGAAGGTGGCCGCCAAGCGGCGAAGGACGTCAGCCGCCGACGGCTGAGGTGAAGGCGATGCCTCCGCCGAGGATCGCCAGGGCGCAGGTACCAAGCGTCGCGACGGCGACGGGCCACGCGGATTTTCGGGCGTGGAGTCGGATCACGGTGATGACCACACCGACCACAGCGACCACTACGGCTGAAGCCACTCCAGTCATCACCGATGTCACAGCCCCGTTGACGCTGCAACTCTCCGGCGGGCAGTAGTCAAGGAATGCCAAGACCATCAGACCGATGAACCCTGAGGCCACGACGAGGATGCCGGTCAACACCAGAACGATGATCGAGATCGTGACATCGGTGCTGTTGCGTGGTGGTGGCGGTGGCGCCCAATGCGGTGGCGGCACGGGATAGCTCACGGGCCGATAGTAAGCGTCTCGGCGCTGACCGCGACGCCAGTCGCGCGCCGCTTCGTCGACACCCAGTGATCGATGGCCGTGACTTAGGGTGTGAATCCGTGCGAGTCCTCGTCATCGGGTCTGGAGCCCGCGAACATGCCCTGCTACTCGCCCTGCGCAAGGATCCGAAGGTTGACTACCTTGCGATAGCGCCGGGCAACGCCGGGACCGCCGCGGTCGCCGAGCAGTTCGCGGTCGACATCACCTCCGCGGATTCGGTGACCGATCTCGCCCGCCAGGTGGCTGCCGACCTGGTGGTCATCGGCCCTGAAATCCCATTGGTCGGCGGGGTGGCCGACGCGGTGCGGGCCGCCGGCATCGCCTGCTTCGGGCCGTCGAAAGAGGCTGCCCGGATCGAGGGCTCCAAAGCCTTCGCCAAGGACGTGATGGCGGCCGCCGGTGTGCGGACCGCCTCCAGCGAGACGGTTTCGGCCGCCGCCGACCTCGAGTCGGCGCTGGACCGATTCGGCCCGCCCGCTGGCCAGCAGGCCTGGGTGGTCAAAGACGACGGGTTGGCGGCCGGCAAGGGAGTGGTGGTC
>CAIOYU010000007.1 GCA_903862565.1 uncultured Actinomycetes bacterium
CCGTGACACCGGGGCCCACGACGACGGCGACATCAGCGACGTCGGCAGGCTCGGCGCCGGCCACGACATCGGCGGTATCGCCGCCGACCACGACACCGGCAACATTAGCGACGACTGCAGTCTCGGCATCAGCGACGACTGCAGTCTCGGCATCAGCCTCGACATCGGCGACTTCGGCGACGACCGCGACACCGGGGCCGACGACGACGGCGACATCAGCGACGTCGGCAGACTCGGCATCAGCCTCGAGATCAGCAACATTCGCATCATCGGGGCTGCTCGGAACATCAGCGCCGCCGACAGGTCGTGCTACGTCGGCCTCGACATCAGCGACATCGGCAGGCTCTACGCCGGCCTCGACATCGGCATCATCGGGGCTGCTGGCGACATCAGCGCCGCCGACAGGCTCGGCACCGCCGATTGACTCGGCAGACTCGGGCTTTCCCATCGTCACTGCGGGCTTTACGGCCAGGTACCGCGCGGCCCGGAACGGGGCCCCGGTCCAGCGGCGGGCATCGGCTGAAGCGCAGCACCCGGGATCGGGGTGTTCTGTAGCGCGGCCAGGCACAGCCCCAAGCGGCCCGGGAAGCACGGAATGTTGCCCGAGCCACCCCAACTGTTGCTGGGGTTGTTCTGCGACCAGCACACACCGGTGATCGGATCGGCGTAGCTTCCACCCGCACACACCCCCGACGCCGCCGGAGGGACTGCCGTCAACGCGGCAGAAACCAGCGCAGCGCCGCCGAGTGAACTCAACAGCAGCTTGGCTGTCCTGGTTCGGTGTTTCATGGTGATGATCTCCGTCGATGAAGCCTTGTTGAGCGATTGGGGCATTCGCCGCGCGTCGCCCTCGTAGTTATACGTTCCCGCTGGCTGGATCACCGCGAAAACCCACGGCGACACGGCTCAATCTCACGGTTTGATTGTCACGCGAACTCGCGGAATACACCAACACCGCACAGCATGCCCGCGCGCACACGCCGGCTCCGCCGGCAGGGCTCCGGAGGTCTTCGCGGAGTTGGCCGCAGACGTGGCACATCGGACCACTGCGTGGCCCAGGCCCCACACGATTCCGCTCGCCGCGATGGTCTTCGCCAGGTCTGCGGGATGAGTGGTCAGCGAGTCTTGCTGGCGCGCAGGGCGTATCGGCGTTCGGCGTAGGCGAGGTCGTCGCGCCAAAGGCGGCCGGCGGCGAGCTTCATCAGGGGCTGGATCACCGGCGCCGCCCGCAGAGCGTAATGGAACCCGTCCCGGTCGGAGGACGCGATTACGGCTTCAATGACCGCGGTGCGGGGCCGGCCGTCAGTGCCGGTGCCGATCGGGGTCGCGTGCGTCTCGACCACGCTGCCCGCCCCCTCGCCGTCGACGATGTGCATGACGATGGTCCGCGGTTCCGGGGCAGTGAACTCGGCGATCACCGGAGAACCAAGGGGGCCCATTTTGAAGGTCACCGCGACCTGGAAGCGGTCGTCATCGTCATCGGCGTCGACCGTCGGCGCGCTGAGGACTTCGAGACGGGTGAACGAGTACGGGTGAAACCAGGCCCCGTGCCACGGGTCGAGCCGGTTGGAGATGATGTCGGACGGCTCGCACACCCCTTCCAGGGTGGCCACCGCGGCCAACCGAGGGGCGGCGGGCCGGGGCGGCAGCACCGGGGTGTCCAGGGGCTCCTCGCCGCCGATCTTGTCCAGCCGCACCCACACCAGTACACCGTCGTCGTAGGCGGGTAGCGGCTTCCAGCCGAACTCCCGGCCCCCCTCCAGGCGCAGGCCGTGCCAGGGGCAGATCAAGCCCCCGCAGTCGACCTTGCCGGTGGCCAGGTCGGCTCCCAGGTGCGGGCAGGACGCCGGTCCGACATGCAATCCGCCCAGCTCGTCGCGCCAGGCGACGATTTCCAAGCCGGCGACCTTGGCTCCGAAGGGCCGATCGGAGCGGACGTCGGTGCTGGCTCCGAAGACGTACCAATTGCCGCTGGGCCGCCGGAGGGCGCGCTGCAGGGCGGCGTCGATGATGGCCGGCTCGGCCTGCTGGAAGGTGGGCTTCTGACGTGCCCAGTCGAGCTTCGGAAGGACCTGCAGCGCAATCTCTTTCGGGATACGCTCGCCAATCCTGGACCTGAGGCTCATCGCCGCGCACCGCCTTTCATCTGACTGCCCTTCTCGGCGAGCCGTCGCAGCCACGGGGATCGGCCCTGCACCGGCACGGTGTGCAGGGTGTGCCCGGCAACCCCCCAGCTCTCCAGGAGCCGATTCGCCGCCGTCCAGCCAGTGGTGGCGGCGCGTTCCATCAACGCCACCGGCAGGTCGATGCGGATCCCGTCGCCGGCCAGCATCAGACCGGGGACCGGGGTGTCGACGGTGGGCCGTTGGTCGAACGTGCCCGGGGCGAACAGCGGGCAGTCCTGTTTGAACAGGATGCGCTCGGACACGATGCCCGCGCTGGCGGTCTCGGGGTATAGCTGGTGCAAGCGAGCCAGCATCTTCTCCCGCAGGCCCTCGAACGGTGGCGGGTCGACCACCGAGTAGGAGTGCACCTCGACCACGGACCCGCCGTGCGCGCGCGCCCAGTCGGCGGCCTCACGCTCGTAGTTGCTGACCACGCTGATGTTGTCGACAGGCTCCAGCCCGCCGGTGCCCAGGAACCCGGGGCGGTCCGGATTGACCGGGGCGTCCAGCCACAGCCGCTGCACCACGAACGGCGGGGCGAGCGGCATCGACGCCACCCGGTCTCGCCACGACTCGTCGCCCAGGTCACCGGACGCGGCGACGATCCGCTGCAGGCCCGCCAGGTCGGTGGCCAGTACCACGCCGTCGGCGTCGATGACGCGGTCCCCGGTGTGCACCTGCAGTCGTCGCGATCCGCCGACGGTGACCGACTCCGCCGACACCCCGGTGTGGAACGTCACGCCGTGTTCGGTGAGGTACTCCCCCAACGGATTCCACAGCGCGGTGTTGAAGTTGGAGTTGGCGACATCGAAAACCAGGCCCTCGCTGGAACCGAGGAAGTAGATGTGGAACATGGCGGCCAACTCCGCGGCCGACAGCCGCTCGGGGCGGGCGAAGAAGCTGCGGGCGAACACTTCGAAGGCCAGGTGACGGGCCGCTCTGGGGAAGTTGATGTCGTCGAGGAATCGGCCCGCATCGTGATCGTCGAGCTGGTCGTAGATGCCCGGGACCGAGACCGACGCCAATGGTGCTGCAGCGATTCCGTTGATCTTGAGCAGATCCCGGAATCGGAAGGTCGGGCTGCGCAGCGCGAACACGATCGCGTTCCACGGCGGTTTCTGGGGCAGTCCGCGGAAGGTGTCGTGGCGGCCCTCGCCGTCGACCAGTGGGTAGTCCTCGACGGCGGTCAGCCGTTCCAATTGCGGGTCGGTCCGTCGCAACAGCGCCCGCAGGTTGTAGTACTGCCGGAAGAAGGCGTGGAAACCGCGGTTGTTGTCCGCGTCGGTGCCGTCGTCGAGCCGCTCGGTCCACCCCGCCACCCGGCCGCCGAGATGGGGTTCGCGCTCCAGGACCTCCACCGAGACGCCCCGCTCGGCCAGTCCCGCAGCCGCGGCCAGGCCGGCGATGCCACCTCCGACCACGACGACGTGGGGCACCACCGGCAGCGCGCGGGCGTGCGGAAGCCCGGGGCTTCCCGGATGGGTGACGCGGCGGGGATCGTTCATGACTGGCCCTTCAATGATGCGGTTCCCAGGAAGGTGTGCACGATGTTGCGCTGCCAGCCGGGCATGGTCTCGCTGTGCACGCCGGCGAAACCCGCTGCGGCCAAGCGCCGTTGGAAGTCCGCGGCGCCGTCGAAGGTGTTGACGCTGCGCCACAGGTGTCGGTACAGGGTGCTGTCGCCGGTCTGCAGCCGACCCGCCGGGATGATGATTCCCCAGCACACCGCGGTCCAGATGGCTTGGGCAGCGCGGGAATCCCGCACGGAGTACTCGTGCACGGCAAGAGTCGCCCCCGGGCGGAGTAGTCCGGCGAACCGGCGCAGCTGGGCATCGGGATCGTCGAGGTTGCGCAGGAGATAAGCGGCCAGGATGCCGTCGAACGGGCCGTCCACGCCGGCGTCGGCGATCGACTCGATCGGACTGTGCACGAACCGCACCGAGTCCGGCCAGGACTTGGCTTCGGCCTGCTCGAGCATCCCGGCCGAGGCGTCGACGGCGACGATCTCCGCGTGCGGGGCCGCCTCCAGCAGTGCCGCGGTGGACGCTCCGGTGCCGCAGCCCGCGTCGAGAAGTCGAAGTCCCTTGCCGCCGCCGGGAATCCGCATCCGCCGCGCCGACAGGCGCAGGTGGTTGTGATAGCCGGGGTTGGCGCCGACCAGGCGGTCGTAGGCCGCCGCACCCACATCGAAGGCGCCCGGGACTTCGGCTCTGCGAAGCCCGTTTCGGGAAATGTTCACTGCTTCTGCCTCTCCCAGAGCAACAGCACCGCCGTCACCAACGCCCACCCGAACAGGAAGTCCTCCACCGGGATGTCGAAGGGGAAACGTACGCCGGAGGTGTGCTGCTCGTCGTAGATGACGATCGGCGCCGACAGCTTGGTCAGCCAGCCGTCGACGAGGCTTTGGAAACCGAACACGATCGCCATCGATATCCAGTAGACCGGCTTTCGGAAAAGGCCGGTACGCAACACCTTCCATTCCAGCACACAGACCACCAGCACCCCGATCACGGCGGGCAGGGTGTATCCCAGCCCGGTCACCGGGAGCTCCGCTGAACCCGCCACCGCTCGATCTGGGCCAAGCTCGCGCTCACGGCGTTGTAGGTCAGCAGGCTGCAGATCGGGATGACGAGGAAGAACAGGAATTCCTCCAGGGGCATGAACGGAACGTCGATGCCGCTGACGTAGCGCGGGTTGTAGTGCCACACCTTCGCGGCGATCGCAACGGCGTCCCAGATCAAGAACACCGCGACCACCGGTGCCAGCGCAAGAAACAGACGCCGCGGTTGGCGGTAGACACCCTCGCCGAAGAACTCCAACGGCAGGGTGATCAGCAGGCAGCCAGCCAACAGCAGCAGGTATTGCCACTTGTCCATCAGCTGCTTTCCTACGCGGCCCGGGTCCGGCGTGCCCGGTGAGCACGCACCAGTCCGCCGACGAACACCTGCACGCGACGGCCCGTGCCGACCGTGGCGCGCTCGCTGAAGACGGCGAAATCGATGTCCTCGATGCGGTCGAGAATCTCCTTGTAGAGCGTGAACGCCGTTGTGACACAAGGCCGCGACTGCGGGGCCAGGAATGCGATGCCCTTGTGCGCCTCACGGTATTCGGCTCGGGTGATCTCGTGCTGGGCAGCCAGCGCCCGCCGGACCCGCTGGTCCGTGCTGCGATTGTGCTGACACCATGTCAGCAACTCACGGTCCACCCCGAAGGCGGCCAACTCGTCGGCCGGCAGGTAGACGCGGTTCCGCTCCAGATCCTCGTTGACGTCGCGCAGGAAGTTGGTCAGCTGGAAAGCCCGGCCCAGCGACTCCGCGTAGGGCACGGCGTCCTCGACGGGGCCGACGGTTCCCAGGATCGGCAGCATCTGCAGACCGATCACCTCGGCCGATCCGCGCATGTAGTGGTTCAGCGCCGGGCGGTCGGGATAGTCGGTGACCGTCAGATCCATCCGCATCGATGCCAGGAACTCATCGAACAGTTCAGGGGAGATCCCGTACCGGCGGGCGGTGTCCAATACGGCGGGCAGCACCGCTTCGCTGCCCTCGTCCCCGCTGGCAAAGCCGTCGAGGAAGTTCCTGGCCAGCTGCTCCAACCGGGCCTCACGCTCGGGGACCCCGGCGTCGGACTGCAGATCATCGAGGATGTCGTCGGCGTAGCGGGCGAAGCCGTAGAGCGCGTGCACCGCCGGCCGCTGGGACGCCGCGAGCAGGCGGGTGGCCAGAAAGTAGGTCCGCCCGTGCTCGGCGTTGAGTTGGCGGCAGTACCGGTAAGACTCGCGCAACCGCTCGTCGCCGATTCCAGCCGCGTTCAATTCGGTGTTGATCATGCCCCTCCCCGCCTCGCCGAACTGGTGATGGTCGTCGGCGCTTGCCCGGCGGCGGGGCCGGCGATCCGATCGGCGGCCAGCCGTCCCGACAGCAGCGCCGTGGGCACTCCCACACCGGGAACCGTCGACCCGCCGGCGAGCACGGCGTTGTCGATGCCGCGCACCACGTTGGCCGGCCGGAACGGCCCGGTCTGGGGGAA
>CAIOYU010000008.1 GCA_903862565.1 uncultured Actinomycetes bacterium
GCCGATGCCATCGACTGTCCCGCGCCGGCCTACGACGCCGTCGTCCTGGCCGCGGCCGATCCGGCCAATCCGTACGGCGCGGCACTGCCCTGGCCGGTCCGTCCCGGCACCGAGAAGGAGTCCGGCCACCGTCCCGGCCGCAAGGCGGGTGCACTCGTCGTCCTCGTCGACGGGGAACTGGTCTGGTATCTGGAACGCGGCGGCCGCTCGCTGCTCACGTTCAGCCCCGACACCGAGGCTGCGGCCGCCGCCGCCGGAGCGGTCGCCGAACTGGTGCGCACCGGCCGGGTCGGCGGCGTCCTCGTCGAGAAACTCGACGGCGTGCCGGTGCTGGAAGCCGCCGGCACCGACCCCGCCGGAGCCCTGGTGGCGGCCGGTTTCGCGCGCACCCCGCGCGGATTGCGGATGCGCTGACATGCGCATCGCCGTGTTCGCCACGTGCCTGGCCGACGGCCTGTTTCCGGATGCGGCCATCGCGACCGTGGAACTGCTCGAACGACTCGGCCACGAGGTTGTCTTCCCCGAGAAGCAGACCTGCTGCGGCCAGATGCACGTCAACACCGGCTATCTGCGCGAGGCGCTGCCCCTGGTGCGCCACCACGTCGAGGTGTTCGAGAAGTCGGGGTGCGACGCGGTGGTGGCGCCCTCGGGATCCTGCGTGGGTTCGGTCCGCCACCAGCACGCGATGGTGGCCCGCCGCGCCGGCGACGAGGCGCTGGCGGCCCGGGCCGAAGCGGTCGCCGCCCGCACCTACGAACTCAGCGAACTCCTGGTCGACGTCCTCGGCGTGCGCGATGTGGGGGCGTACTACCCCCACACGGTGACCTACCACCCCACCTGCCATTCCCTGCGGATGCTGCGGGTCGGCGACAAGCCCCTGCAACTGCTGCGCCACGTCCGTGGCCTGACGCTGGTGGAGTTGCCGATGGCCGAATCCTGTTGTGGCTTCGGCGGAACGTTCGCGATCAAGAACGCGGCGGTGTCGGCGGCGATGCTGCAGGACAAGATGGCCGACGTCATCGGCACCGGGGCACAGGTGTGCACCGCGGGCGACGCGTCCTGCCTGATGCACATCGGTGGCGGCCTGAGCCGGATCGGGTCACCGGTGCGCACCGTCCACCTTGCCGAGATCCTGAACGCCCAGTCAGCAAGAACGCCGTGAACAGCAACCTGCGCGGCGACCAGCCGTTCCCCGAGGCGGCCCGGTCGGCACTCGCCGACACCCAGATGCGCCGCAACGTCGGGCATGCCACCCGGTCGATCCGGACGAAACGTGCTGCGGCGGTGGCGGAATGCCCGGACTGGGAACAGTTGCGGCTGGCCGGCAGTGCCATCAAAGAGGACGTGCTGGCGCGCCTGGGCGAACTGCTGGACGAGTTGGAGCGCAACGTCACCGAACGCGGCGGGGTGGTGCACTGGGCCCGCGACGCCGATGAGGCCAATCGCATTGTCACCGAACTGATCCGGGCAACCGGTGCAGACGAAGTGGTCAAGGTCAAGTCGATGGCGACCCAGGAGATCGGCCTCAACGAACACCTCGAGGCCGAGGGCATCACCGCCGTCGAGACCGATCTGGCCGAGTTGATCGTGCAACTGGGCAACGACAGGCCCAGCCACATCCTGGTACCGGCGATCCATCGCAACCGGGCTGAAATCCGGGACATCTTCACCGCCGCGATGCCCGGTGTCGGTGAGCTCAGTGACGACCCGCACGCTCTGGCAGAAGCGGCGCGAACCTACCTTCGCCGCAAGTTCCTGTCGGCGCGGGTTGCTCTGAGCGGGGCTAACTTCGGTGTCGCCGAGACCGGGACGCTGGTGGTGGTGGAATCCGAAGGCAACGGCCGGATGTGCCTGACGCTGCCGCAGACGCTGATCACCGTGATGGGCATCGAGAAGGTGATCCCGCGGTTCTCCGACCTCGAGGTGTTCATGCAGCTGCTGCCGCGCTCCTCCACCGCCGAACGGATGAACCCGTACACGTCGATGTGGACCGGTGTGCACCCGGGTGACGGGCCGCAGGAGTTCCACCTGGTACTGCTGGACAACGGGCGCACCCGGGTACTGGCCGACCCGGTGGGCCGGGCGGCCCTGCACTGCATCCGATGCAGTGCGTGTCTCAACGTCTGCCCGGTCTACGAACGCGTCGGCGGCCACGCCTACGGGTCGGTGTACCCCGGGCCCATCGGGGCGATTCTGAGTCCGCAACTCACCGGCATCAGCGGTCCCGACGACCCGAATGCGTCACTGCCGTATGCATCGACCCTCTGTGGCGCCTGCTTCGACGCCTGCCCGGTGCGCATCGACATCCCCTCGATCCTGGTTCATCTGCGTGCCGCGCACGTCGACGCCGGCCGGGGCGGTGTGCCGGGCATTCAGGATGTTGCGATGGGGTCGGCTGGTTGGGTGATGCGCTCCCCACGGCGTTTCGCATGGGCGGAGAAAGCTTCCCGGGTGGGTTTGTTCGCCGGGAGGTTCTCGCCCTGGGCCGAAAGCCGGGACCTGCCGAAGGCGCCCCGAAAAACGTTCCGGCAGTGGTGGGCTCGGCGGTTCCGATGAGCGATCGCAATCCGGCGAACGCCCGGTCGGTCGTGCTGGGACGAATTCGCGAGGCGCTTGCCGGGTTACCGCCGGCGCCGGTGGTCGTGCCGAGGGACTACGACCGCGAGCCGTTGCGGGGGCGCGGCGACGTCGAGATGTTCGCCGAGACCGTCGCCGAGTACCGGGCACAGGTGTTCCGGATCCAGGCGGACGCGATCGCCGGCACCGTCGCCACCCTGCTGCCCGCCGGGGCGGTGGTGGCGGTTCCCGACGACCTTCCCGCGGAATGGGTGGCCGGTGCCCGAACCGGTGCGCCTGACAGCGCGGATGCCGTGGTGACCGGTTGCGCGGTGGCCATTGCCGCCACCGGCACCATCGTGCTCGACGGCGGGACTGCCCAGGGCCGCCGCGCGCTGACGCTGATCCCGGACCACCACATCTGCGTGGTGTTCACCGGACAGATCGTCGACACGGTGCCACAGGGTTTCGCCGACCTGAATCCGCTGCGGCCCTTGACGTTCATCTCGGGACCGAGTGCCACCAGCGACATCGAACTGCAACGGGTCGAGGGTGTGCACGGACCGCGAACCCTGGACGTTCTGATCGTGGATTCCTAGGATGCCCGAGGGCGACACCGTCTTCCGCACCGCCGCGATGCTGCGCGAAGCCCTGGCCGGTAGGACGCTGACGCGCTGCGACGTCCGGGTGCCCCGCTACGCCACCGTCGATCTCAGCGGTCGCGTGGTCGACGAGGTCGTCAGCCGCGGCAAGCACCTGTTCATCCGGGTCGGTGATGCCAGCATCCACTCCCATCTGAAGATGGACGGCAAGTGGCGAACAACGAGAGGCTCTGCCCCGGACCGGCGCATCCCGGCGCACAAGATCCGAATCCTGTTGCAGGCCGGCGATACGACAGGAACAGACATCACAGGAACAGACACAAGAGTGACAGGGGTGACGGCCGCCGGAGTCGACCTGGGCATCCTGGAGATCCTGGATCGGGACCATGACATGGCGGCGGTTGCCCACCTCGGGCCAGACCTCCTCGGCGAGGACTGGGACCCCGCACTGGCTGCGGCCCAGCTGGCAGCCGACCCAGACCGGCCGATCTCGGCCGCACTGCTCGATCAGCGCGTGATGGCCGGGGTCGGCAACGTGTACTGCAACGAACTGTGCTTCGTGTTCGGCCGACTGCCCACCAGCCCGGTCGGCTCGCTGCGAGACCCGCTACGGGTGACCACCCGGGCACGGGACATGTTATGGGCCAACCGCTCCCGGTGGACCAGGACCACGACCGGCAACACCCGGCCGGGACAGGAACTATGGGTCTACGGCCGGGCCGGGCAGCCGTGCCGCCGCTGCGGCGCCCGAATCGCCCGCGCCGAGGGCAGCGGCGGCGAGCGGATCAGCTATTGGTGTCCGGCGTGCCAGCGGTGACCTCGGCGACCTCGGCGTGGTGGCCCAACTCGGCGACCGCCGCGGCGACCGCATCGTCGAGACTCTTGACCGTCTGCTTGTCGATCGGCAACTCCTTGACGGTGCCGGCGCTCTCGACGGCCGTCGTGACCGCTTCATAGCCGCCGGGGTAGACCCAGGCGACGATGACGCCGGTGCCGTTGTCCAGCGCCGAGGCGACCTCGTGACGCAGACCGCTGCGCAGTTCGTGTTCGGCGAAGGCCGCCGCCAGTCCTCCCGCGGCCGCACCGACGACCATCGATATGCCCAGCGGAGCGACGAACAAGCCGAAAAGCAGACCCATGCCGGCACCGACAACGATGCCCGACCCGCCGTGCCGGTTCGATGCCCCCACCACCTCGGGCTCGCCCTCGGAATTCTTCATGACCAGCGCCGCAGAGCGGATCTCCACGCCCTTCTCGGCACGCCGGTCGAGCTCATTGAAGTCGGAGCGCGCATCGACGAGATCGTCGTAGGCAGCGATCAGCAGTATGTCGTGAGCGTCTTTTTTCATGTGGTCCCCTCGCTTTCACCTGTCGGTATCAATCCTGACGGCGGAGAAGGACTGATAGCTAGAGGCCGAAGGCCCTTATCCGGGCCCCGGGCCTCAAGCCCTTGTCCTGGCGCGCAGGAACGGCACGACATGATCTGCCACCTCGGTGGTTCGCTCCAGCCAGCACCAGTGACCGGCCCCGCGGATGAGCCGGATCTCGGCACGGGGGAAGACCTCGCTCTGGCGCCAGGCCTGCTCGACGGGAATGTAGGCGTCGGCATCGCCGAAGACCACCAGTGCGTCGTGGTCGTGCCGGCGCAGTCGTGCGGCGAGTTGCTCCATGTCGCCGCCGGAGCGGTACAACTTCAGCACCGCGCGCCGGGTCTTCTTCGGCATCATGTGATCGACGATGGTGGCCACCCAGTCGCGGGACAGTCCCGGGTTCTCCCGGGCCAGCACCGCCGCGGCGAGCTTCGGATTCAGGCTGCGCATCGACAGTTCGCCGAGGATCGGGGTCTGCCAGACCCGTGCCATCCGGTGCCACCGATAGCCCAGCAGCACACCGGTGTTCAGGAAGGTCACGCTGCCCACCTGCTGTGGATGGTCGGCCGCCCAGGTCGCGGCGAACGGACCCCCGAAGTCGTGGGCCACCAGGTGCACCCGGTCGATATTCAGCGCCCGGATCACCCCGTCCAGGAAGCGGGCGTAGCTGACGATCGAATAATCACCGTCGCGGCGCGCGTCGGCAGTTCCGAAACCGGGCAGGTCCGGGGCGACGACGTTGGCGAAACCGGCCACTCGGGCCAGCAGTGGCATCCAGTCCGAGCCGGTGTCGGGATTGCCGTGCACAAAAACCACTGCCTCACCGGGCTGTCCGGACCCACCGACGAGAACCGAGGTGCGCAGGCCCTCGACCGTGATCCGACGTCGTTCGACTCTTGCCATGGTCTACGACGATAGAACCCGCGCGCTGCCGAAGCAGTGGCGCTCCCCGCTGACGGGGTCGGTGAACTCCAGGCGCTGCGCAATCAACTGCAGCGGCCGGGAAAAGTCCTGCGGTTCAACCTCTTCGACGTCCGGATACAGCGGGTCGTTGTCGATCGGCAGCCCCAGGCCGGCCATGTGCAGCCTCAACTGGTGGGTGCGGCCGGTCCGGGGGGTAAGCCGGTAGCGCCCCTCACCCAGTGGTTCGACCACCGTCTCGGCGTTGACCGGGCCGTCCTCGACCGCCGCCTGCAGAGTTCCGCGATGCTTGACGATCCGATTGGAAACCACTTGTGGTTCAACCAGACCCGGCCGCGCCGACGACATCGCCTGGTAGGTCTTCGTCACCTGACCGGCTGCGAACATGCCCTGGTAGGCGCCGCGCACCTCCCGCCGCACGGTGAACAGCAGCACCCCCGCGGTCAGCCGGTCCAGCCGGTGGGCCGGGCTGAGTTCGGGCAGGTCGAGGTCGCGCCGCAGCCGGACCAGTGCTGTCTGCGCGACGTGTCCGCCGCGCGGCATCGTGGCCAGAAAGTGCGGCTTGTCGACCACCACGATGTTGGCATCCCGGTAGAGAACCGGAATCCCGAAGGGCACCTCGACCTCATCCGGCAGATCCCTGTAGAGGTAGACGACGTCCCCGGCCGCCATCACGGTCGACGACTCGATCACCGCACCGTCGGCCCGAAACACCTCGCCGCCAAGGACTTTCGCGCGTGCCCGTGCCCCGAACCGGCGACCGAACTCATCGGCCACGTTGCCGCCCTGCAGGCGCAGCCGCGCCGGCCCGAGCCCGTCCCGAACCGGGAGGGGCGCCGGGCGGGCACTCAGCCTGATGGAGCCGCTCCTCCTCCTCGCTGCGCTCGGCATCGTCGCCGGCTCACGTCAGCGGCACCGGCTCGAGAATCTCCGCCCGGGCCTCCGGTGCCGCCACCCGCAGGGCGTCGGCGGAGGCGTCGTCGGGTTGGGTCTGCGACAGCACCTCGGCCTCCACCCGCGCCACGTACGTGGCGACCTCGCGGTCGATGTCGGCCTCGCTCCACCCCAGGATCGGCGCCACGATCTCGGCCACCTCGCGGGCGCACTCGACGCCGCGATGCGGGTACTCGATGGAGATCCGCATCCGCCGGGTCAGGATGTCCTCCAGGTGCAGGGCACCTTCGGCGGCGGCCGCGTAGAAAGCCTCCACCCGCAGATACCCCGGGGCTCCGGTGATCGGCTCCAGCAGGTCGGGCTTGCCGTCGGCAAGTCCGAGCACCTCCCCGATCAGCGAGCCGTACCGGTCGAGCAGGTGCTTGACCCGGTGCGGGTGCAGGTTGTACTGCTCCCCCACGCTTTCGGTCTGGTTGATCAGTGCGTAGTACCCCTCGGCCCCGAGCAGTGGCACCTTCTCGGTGATCGACGGCGCAACCCGCGAGGGCACGAACTCGGCGGCGGCGTCGACGGCGTCGGCCCCCATGACCCGGTAGGTGGTGTACTTGCCGCCGGCGATGGCGACCAGACCGGGTGTCGGCGAAGCCACGGCGTGCTCGCGGGACAACTGCGAGGTCTCTTCGCTTTCCCCCGCCAGCAGCGGTCGCAGCCCGGCGTAGACGCCGTCGATGTCCTTGTGCGTCAACGGCGTTGTGAGCACGGTGTTGACGTGGTTGAGGATGTAGTCGATGTCGGCCTTGGTGGCGGCCGGGTGGGCCAGGTCGAGATTCCAGTCGGTGTCGGTGGTGCCGATGATCCAGTGTGTTCCCCACGGGATGATGAACAGCACCGACTTCTCGGTGCGCAGGATGATCGCGACCTCGCTGACGATGCGGTCGCGCGGCACCACGATGTGTACGCCCTTGGACGCCCGCACGCGGAAGCGGCCGCGCTGCTTGGACAGTGCCTGGATCTCGTCGGTCCACACGCCGGTCGCGTTGATGACGACGTGGCCGCGAACGTCGGTCACAGCGCCGTTCTCCGAGTCGCGGACCGTCACACCGACCACCCGGTCGCCTTCGGTCAGCATGCCGGTCACCTGGGTGGAGGTCCGGACCACTGCACCGTAGTGCGCGGCGGTGCGCGCGACCATCATGGTGTGCCGCGCGTCGTCGACGACGGTGTCGTAGTAGCGAATCCCGCCGATCAGGGAGTTGCGCTTGAGGCTGGGCGCCAAGCGCAGCGCCGCCCCGCGGGTCAGATGCTTCTGGGCGGGTACGGATTTCGCTCCGCCGAGCTGGTCGTAAAGGAAGATCCCCGCGGCGATGTAAGGCCGCTCCCAGACCCGATGGGTCAACGGGAAGAGGAACGGGAGCGGCTTCACCAGGTGCGGCGCCAGCGTCGACAGCGACAGTTCCCGCTCGTGCAGTGCCTCGCGCACCAAGCCGAACTCCAACTGCTCGAGGTAGCGCAGGCCACCGTGGAACATCTTCGAGCTACGGCTTGAGGTACCCGAGGCGAAGTCTCGGGCCTCGACCAGTGCCACCCGCAGGCCACGGGTGGCGGCATCGAGTGCCGCACCGGCACCCACCACGCCGCCGCCGATCACCACGACGTCGAACTGTTCGTTGCCCAGCCGTTCCCAGGCCTCCGCGCGCTGTTCGGGTCCGAGGAAGGTCTGGCCGGTCGCCGGCCGAAGAATGGGGTCGTTCACTGACATGCCCGAGAGGCTACTCGTGCGCGCGCCAAACTTTGGCGAAGTTTATCGGGAGTTAATCCAGATCATCGTGAGTCATCAGACGGCGGGCCGCCTCGACGATGGAACCCGACAGCGACGGGTATACCGACAGCGTCTGGGCCAGGTCGGTGACCGAGATCCGGTTCTGGACCGCCAGTGCGATCGGCAGGATCAGTTCGGAGGCGATCGGCGCCACCACAACCCCACCGATCACCACGCCGGTGGCGGGCCGGCAGAAAATCTTGACGAACCCCTTGCGCAGCAGCGACATCTTCGCCCGGGCATTGCCAGTCAACGGCAGCATCAGGGTGCGCGCCGGGACCGACCCGTTGTCGATGGCCGCCTGCGGCACGCCCACGGCACCGATCTCGGGCCGGGTGAAGGTCGCCGAGGCCACCGTGCGCAACCGGATCGGCGCCACCCCTTCACCCAGAGCGTGGTACATCGCGATTCGGCCCTGCATGGCGGCCACCGACGCCAGCGGCATCAGTCCGGTGCAATCCCCGGCGGCGTAGATCCCCGGCGCCGTGGTCCGCGACACCCGGTCCACCGGGATGTACCCGCCGGCGGTGAGTTCGATGCCGGCCCGCTCAAGGCCAAGGCCCGCGGTGTTGGGAACCGACCCGACCGTCATCAACGCGTGGCTGCCCTCGACGGTCCGGCCGTCGGAAATGGTGACCCGCACCCCCGTATCGGTGCGCCGCACCGATTCGGCGCGGGCGTTCTTGACCAGGGTCACGCCGCGTTCGGCGAACACCTCCTCGAGCACCGCGGCGGCGTCACTGTCCTCATGCGGAAGGATCTGGTCGCGGCTGGCCACCACCGTGACGGTGACGCCGAGTTCGGTATAGGCGTTGCAGAACTCCGCGCCGGTGACCCCGGAGCCGACGATGATCAGATGCTCGGGCAGCTCGGTGAGGTCGTAGAGCTGGCGCCAGTTCAGGATCCGCTCGCCGTCGGGTTCGGCTCCGGCCAGCACCCTCGGGCGGGCCCCGGTGGCGAACAACACCACATCGGATTTCAGAACCACGGACTTGCCGTCGACGGTGTTCACCAGGACTTGGTGGTGGGCCATACCCGGCACGGAGTCGATCAGTTCGCCGCGACCGGCGACCACGTTCACCTTGTGCGCGAGCAACTGTGCGCCGATGTCGGCCGACTGGGAGCGAGCCAGGGTCTTGGCACGGTTGTTGATCTGGGTCAGCGAGATCTTGGCGTCGTCGATGCCGATGTCGAAACCCAGTCCCTCGGCACGGCGCAGCTCGGTGCGCACCCCGGTGGAGGCGATGAAGGTCTTGGACGGCACGCAGTCGTAGAGCACGCAGGCCCCGCCGATACCGTCGGTGTCGACGACGGTCACCTCGGCGCGACGGGCTGCGGCGACAAGGGCGGCCTCATACCCGGCCGGCCCGCCGCCGATGATCACGATCCGGGTGCTCACGGGCCAATCTAAGCAGCAAAGCGGGTGGTCGGCAGGTCGAGGCGCCGCGTCAGCCTCTACTCTTTTCCCCGTGACGCTCTACGCCGCCTACGGGTCGAACATGGATCCCGAACAGATGCTGCAGCGCGCACCGCACTCCCCGATGGCCGGCAGCGGCTGGCTGTACGGCTGGCGGCTGACCTTCGCCGGCGAGGACATCGGCTGGGAGGGCGCGCTGGCCACCCTGGTCGAGGACGTCGCCTCCCGGGTGTTCGTCGTGCTCTATGACGTCACGCAGGCCGACGAAGAGAACATGGACCGCTGGGAAGGCTCCGAGCTCGGTCTGCACAAGAAGATCCGTTGCCGCATCGTCCGCGAATCATCGGACACCACAACCGACCCCGTGCTGGCCTGGCTGTACGTGGTGGACGGCTGGGAGGGCGGACTGCCGTCGGCCCGCTACATCGGCGTGGTGGCCGACGCCGCAGAAGTCGCCGGTGCGCCGCCGGAGTATGTGCACGACCTGCGCACCCGGCCGGCCCGCAACATCGGCCCGGGAACTGGGGACTAGACGCGCGACCGGGTGAATTCCCAGGCGTCGCGGACGATCTCGTCGATCCCGGTGTGGCGGGGCTGCCAACCCAGCTCGGTCATGGCCTTCTCGCTGGAGGCGATCAGCACCGCCGGGTCACCGGCCCTGCGTTCCACGTCCTGCGCGGCGATGGGCTCACCGGTGATGCGCCGGCAGCATTCGATGACCTGGCGCACGCTGAAGCCGGTCCCGTTCCCCAGGTTGTAGATGCGGTGGACGCCGGACTGGGCGTTCTGCAGGGCCAGCAGGTGCGCGTCGGCGAGGTCGCGGACGTGGATGTAGTCCCGGATGCAGGTGCCGTCCGCGGTGGGCCAGTCGTTGCCGTAGACCCGGATCTCGCCACGTTGGCCGGTCGCGACCTGCAGCACCAACGGGATCAGGTGGGTCTCGGTGGCATGCCGTTCGCCGAGGCCGGCGTAGGCGCCGGCGACGTTGAAGTAGCGCAGGCTGGTCGCGGCCAGGCCATACGCACCGGCGTAGGAGGTGATCGCGTGATCGATGGCCAGCTTGGTGGCACCGTAGGCGTTGGTCGGCCGGGTGGGTGCATCCTCGGTGATGGGCACCGATTCCGGCTCCCCGTAAGTGGCGGCGGTCGAGGAGAACACCAGCCGGGGCGTACCCGCCTCCACCATGGCCTCGAGCAGATTCAGGGTCTTGACCACGTTGCCGTACCAATAGAGTTGGGGATCTTCCACCGACTCGCCGACCAGGGACTTCGCCGCAAAGTGCAGGACCCCGTCGAATGCGCCGTCGGGCAGCAACCGGCTGGCCGCCGTCGCAACGTCGGCCTCGATGAACTCCGCGTCCTCCGGCACGGCGTCGGCGTTACCGGTGGACAGGTCGTCGACGACCACCACCTCGTGCCCCTGCTCCAGCAGCACTTTGGTGCACACACTGCCGACGTAGCCGGCGCCGC
This sequence comes from uncultured Actinomycetes bacterium, assembly GCA_903862565.1. GTDB lineage: Bacteria > Actinomycetota > Actinomycetes > Mycobacteriales > Mycobacteriaceae > Mycobacterium. The sequence goes on from CAIOYU010000008.1 coordinate 11,049, forward strand.
CGGTCACCAGAAGCTTCATTCGGACACCCTCTTCATTCGAAGATCGCGGACTGCTCGATCGCATTCACCAGGACCCGCACGCCGACGGCCAGGGCCCGCTCGTCGAGGTCGAACGTCGGCTGATGCAGGTCCAGCTGCTCTCCGGTTCCGCTCCACACACCCAAGCGCGCCATCGCTCCGGGTACGTCCTCCAGATACCAGGAGAAGTCCTCGCCGCCGCTGGACTGACGGGTCTCGGCCAGCGCATCCTGCCCGACCGCCTCGATGGCATGGGTCATGATCTGGGTGGAGCGCTCCTCGTTGACCACCGGCGGAACCCCGCGGCGGTATTGCAGGGAGTGCTCGATGCCCAGCGGAGCGAGTAGTCCCGAAACAATCTCGCGGACAAGGTCTTCCATCTCCAGCCAGGCATCCCGGCTGGCGGTGCGCACGGTGCCGGCCAGCGTGCCGATCTGAGGAATCGCGTTGGCCGCCACCCCGGCGTTGGCCGCCCCCCAGACCATCACGGTGGAGTGCCGGGGGTCCAGCCGGCGGGACAGCACACCGGGCAACCCGGTGATCACCGTTCCCATCCCGTAGACCAGGTCCGAGGTCAGGTGCGGCCGGGAGGTGTGGCCGCCCGGGGAGTGCAGGGTGATCTCGACCGAATCGGCCGCCGAGGTGATCGGACCCGCGGTGATCGCGACGCGGCCCACTTCCAATCGCGGGTCGCAGTGCAGCGCGAAGATGCGCGCCACCCCGGCCAGCGCCCCGGCGGCGATCGCGTCGAGCGCACCGCCGGGCATGAGTTCCTCGGCGGGCTGGAAGATCAGCCGCACGCCGATCGGCAGTTCGGGCACCGTCGTCAACGCCGTCGCTGCGCCGAGCAGCACCGCCGTGTGAGCGTCGTGCCCGCACGCGTGGGCGACGTTGGGAACCGTGGAGGCGTACGGCGCGCCGGTCCGTTCGGCCAACGGCAGGGCATCCATGTCGGCGCGAAGCGCGATGCGCGGCCCGTAGTCCGGGCCCAGGTCGCAGATCAGGCCGGTGCCACCGGGCATGGTCTTCGGATTGAGCCCCGCCTCGACGAGCCTGTCGGCGACGAACTGGGTCGTCGCGAACTCCTGACGTCCCAGCTCAGGGTGACGGTGAAGGTGGCGCCGCCACGCGACGAGGTCGTCGAAGTGGGCGGCCAGCCACGATTCGGCGATGTCGGCCAACGGCATCATGGCAGCCTATCGGCGACTGGTTGTAATTTCCGCACTCCTCACCGCGGCTCCTCCGTTCGCCGCTTGATCGTCGTGCGGTTAGCGAGGCCCGAATTGGCGGTCACCCGCGTCGCCGAGACCCGGAACGATGTAGGCATCGTCGTTCAGCCCGTCGTCGACGGTGGCGGTGAACAGCCGGGCCCCGGGCGCCGCTTTCTCCAGGGCGGCGATGCCCTGCGGCGAGCACACCACGCACACGACGGTGATGTCGACCGCGCCCCGGTCGTGCAGCAACTCGACGGTGGAGACCATCGAGCCGCCGGTGGCCAGCATGGGATCGAGCACCATCACCGGCCAGCTGCGCAAATCGGCGGGCAGGGACTCCAGATACGGGACGGGTTCATGGGTTTCCTCGTTGCGCGCCATCCCGACGAAACCGACCCGGGCCTCCGGTATCAGCGCATGAGCCTGATCGACCATGCCCAGCCCGGCCCGCAGCACCGGAACCAGCAGCGGCGGCTTGGCCAGGCGGCTTCCGATGGTGTCGATCAGCGGGGTGCGGACGACGATGTCCTCGCTGGGGGCATCGCGGGTGGCCTCGTAGACCAGCATGTGGGTGAGATCCCGGAGCGCGGCACGGAACCCGGCGTTGTCGGTGCGCTCGTCGCGCAGCGTCGTCAACCGGGCGGCAGCCAGCGGGTGATCGATGACATGCACATCCATGGGTGGCAACTGTAGGTCGTTAGGCTGTCCGGCATGGCAGCACAGCTCGTACCGATTCGAATCAGCGTCACCAACGGTGACCTCTACACCCTGTGGGCACCCCGCTGGCGCGACGCCGGTGACGAGTGGGAGGGATTCCTCGGCAAGGACGAGAACCTCTACGCCTTCGAATCGGTAGCCGACCTGGCCGCGTTCGTCCGGACCGACACCGACAACGACCTGGCCGACCATCCGGCGTGGGACAAGCTGACCAACGCCAACGCCCACAAGCTCCAGCCCGCCGAGGACCGGCATGCCGACCTCGTCGGCCTCGAGGGGCTGCTCGCCGAGAAGCCCACCAAGGATTCCGTCGACACCATCGCCCACACCATGGCCGTGGTGTCCGCGATCGGGTCCGTGTGCGAGCTGCCCGCGGTGACCCGGTTCTTCAACGGCAACCCCAACCTGGGCTGGGTGACCGGCGGAGTCGAGCAGTTCGGTGGCCGGCCGGGCCGCAAGCGCTGGGAAGCCATCGGCGAGATCGTCGGGCGCAGCTGGGACGGCGTGATCTCGGCCATCGACGAGGTCCTGACCACGCCCGAGGTCGACGCCACTGCCTCGGCACTGGCCGCCGCGGAACTCGACGAGCCGTTCGAGGACGACGAGGAACTGATCGAGGCCGAGGCCGACGACCTCGTAGACACCGACGGCGAGGAGGCCGTGGCGGCGCCCATCGTCCGCGCCGCCGGAGACACCGTCGTGCTCGGTGGCGACGCCAGGTTCTGGGAGCACGTCGGTATCGACCCGATCCGGGTGATGGCCGATGGCGGCACCTTCTACACACTGCGCTGCTACTTCGACGACAAGCCGGTGTTCCTCGGCCGCAACGGCCGGATCAGTGTGTTCCCCTCCGAACGCACCCTGGCCCGCTACCTGGCCGACGAACACGACCACGACCTCTCCGACCTGGCCACCTACGACGACATCCGCACCGCCGCGACCGACGGCTCGCTGCGGATCGACGTCACCGAGGACAACATCTACGTGCTGACCGGCCTCGTCGACGACATCACCGACGGCCCGGAGGCCATCGACCGGGACCAACTGGCACTCGCGGTCGAGTTCGTCCGCGACGTCGGCGTGTACTCCGAGGAGGACACGGTCGACCGACTGCTGGCCGAGGACACCGCGGTGGGCCGCCTGGCCGACTACGTCCTCGAACCCGACGGCACCACTCGCCCCAACGGGCCGTACGCGTCCGCGGCGAAGGAGTGGGAGGAACTCGAGCGCTTCGTCGAGTCCCGACTACGCCGCGAGTAACAGATTCCACCGGGGGTACACCGTGACTGTTCCACAGGGGGGTACACCGTGACTGTCGGCGCTGAGGAGGACTCCTGATCGCGCTGTGCTCTGCCAACCGCGCGCCTGAGCGTTCCGTGCTGGACAGTCCGGGTGGGTTCAGCTGGTTCTACGTCGACCTCGTCGACGACCACGGCGGGGGCGCAACAGTCATCTGGTCGTGGGGGCTGCCGTTTCTGCCCGGCTACGCCCAGTCGGCCCGCGCCGGGCGCCCGGAGCTTCCCATCGACCGTCCCAGTGTGAACGTCGTCGTGTACGGCGGCGGCCGCGAGCGCTTCTATCTGCTCTCCGAGTTGCCGCCCGACCAGTGCGTCTGGGGCGACGACGGCCGCTCCTGGCGCCTCGGGGACAGCACCTTCACCTGGACCGACAGCCCGGGCCCTGCACCGATCCGCACGTTGGACGCCCAACTCGATCTGGCGCTGCCCACCGGCGGCCGGGCCGTCGGGCGGTTGTTGGTCTCGGGCCCGCTGCGCCGGGA
>CAIOYU010000009.1 GCA_903862565.1 uncultured Actinomycetes bacterium
CCTTGTCGCCCAGGTGCAGGGTCTCGCGCGGCCAGACGAAATGCCCGGAGACGGCCAATTCGTCGTCGACGCAATCCAGGCTGCGGTTCGGCGGGATCACGCCGTCGCGCAGGATCTGGCACAGGCCGATCGCCTGGAACACCGCCGCGCCGCCCTTGGCGTGGCCGGTCAGGGACTTCTGCGACACCACGAACAGCGGGGCGCCCGGCGAGCGGCCCAATGCCTCGGCCAGTCGCTCATGCAGTTCGGTCTCGTTGGGGTCGTTGGCCAGTGTCGAGGTGTCGTGCTTGGAGATCACCGCGATGTCGTCGGCTCCGACCCCGAGGCGGGCCAGCGAGCGCGCCAGCACCGACTCGCGGCCACCACGGCCGGCGCCCAGCGCACCGAGACCCGGCGCCGGGATCGAGGTGTGCACGCCGTCGGCGAAGCTCTGGGCGTAGGCCACCACACCCAGCACAGGCAGTCCCATCCGCAGAGCGAGATCGCCGCGGGCCAGCAGGATGGTGCCGCCGCCCTGCGCCTCCAGGAAGCCCAGTCGCCGGCGGTCGTTGGCCCGGGAGAACTTCCCGTCGCTGATGCCCCTGGCGCGCATCATCTCGGTGTCGGCGGTGGCCGCCATGTCGCCGAAGCCGATGACGGCGTCCATGATGAGATCGTCGAACCCGCCGGCGACCACCAGATCGGCCTTGCCGAGGCGGATCTTGTCGACGCCCTCCTCGATGGACACCGCCGCCGTGGCGCACGCGCCGACCGGATGCACCATGGCGCCGTACCCGCCGACATAGGACTGCATCACATGGGCGGCAACAACATTCGGCAGCACCTCCTGCAGGATGTCGTTGGGCTTGGAGGTGCCCAGCAGGTTGCCGTGGAACATCCTCTCCATCGACGTCATGCCGCCCATGCCGGTGCCCTGGGTGCTGGCCACCTGGCTGGGATGCACCCAGCGCATCAGTTCGGCCGGGGTGAAGCCCGAGGACAGGAAAGCATCGACGGTGGCGATGATGTTCCACAGCGCCACCCGGTCGACCGAGGTGGCCATGTCGGCGCTGATACCCCACACCGTCGGGTCGAACCCGGTGGGGATCTGCGCACCGACGGTGCGCGACAACTTCATCGTGCGCGGCACCCGAATCTCGGTGCCCGCCTTGCGGATCACCTCCCAGTCCGCGGAGTCCGGGACGGGACGCACCACGGTGTGATCGGGGTCGGCGTCGGCGAACGCCCGGGCCTCGGCCTCCCCGGACACCACGAAGCTGAAGTCGCGGTCCAGGAAGACGCTCACCAGAAGCGGTGCGTTGCCGTTCGGCCCGATCACACCGTCGTCGACGAATTCTCTGATGCCGCAACGCTCGACGACGGCGTCGTGGTAGCGCTCGACCAGATCGGCCTCGTCCACCAGGTCACCGCCGGCGGTGTCGTACCAGCCGGGCTTGGGGTCGTTCTCCCAGGTGACCAGCCCGGTTGTCCAGGCGAGCTCCAGGACACCGGCCGCGGACAACTCACCGGAGACCTCCATCTCGAAG
>CAIOYU010000010.1 GCA_903862565.1 uncultured Actinomycetes bacterium
AGTTGGCAGGCGCCCAAGCTGGTGAAGGTGGGTTGAGCGGGGCTCAGATCGAACAGGTCATGTCGGTGCCGCAGCACAGCGGCGACTTGATCTTGCCGTCGCCGTTGGGGCATTCCGCGACGCGGACCTCGACGCCCTCGGCGGTCGTGATGGAGCCGTCGACAAGATCGGCACCGCAGTGTCCGCAGGTGACGACAGTGGACATGTTGCAGGTAGGACAGCTGTAGGTGGCCATGGGCCAACGGTACGCTCACCACCGTGGCGCCCGATGCAGTCTTGAAACTTCTGAGCGTGTTGGTGGCCGGTTCGGTGGCCGTCGAATGCGGGGTGCTCTCCGGTCTGTGGCCGCTGCCGGTGGGCGTCTATCACGTGATCCACCTGCTGCTCATGGCCACGCTGCTGGCCGCGATGCTGGCGTTGCACCGTCACCGCAGGAGCCTCGGCGCTGCGGATTCGGCTGTCCCGCTGTGGTTTGCGGCCGGTCTGGCCTTCACCGGTATCGGGGACTACGTCAACAGCGCACTGAGCGCCGTCGACCCGGTGACACCCAAGCTCAACTGGGCGCTGCTGTTCTTCGCGCTGGGCTACAGCTGCTACGTCGTGGGCATGTGGAAAGGCACGGCACTGCTCACCGGTGGCAGAACCGATGTGTCACGGGCGCTCTGGCTGCTGTTGCCGGTCATCCTGGTGATGAATGTGATCACCTGGATCACCCGCGTGTACGGCCTGGTGGCCGCGCACCCGATCCTGACCTGGGGATCGTTCGTGTTCAACGCCACCCTGTACGTGCTGTTGCCCTGGCTGGGAATCCGCTACCTGGTGGCTCGCCGATTCAGTGTCGACGCCGTGGTGGTCATGGTCGGGGTGGCGTTCATCATCTACTCCGACCTGGTGCTGTTCGACTCCTGGATGAAGCTGGCCGAGGGCAAGCCGATCCCGACGGCGCTGTACGCCGCCAACTGGATCCTGTACTTCGGCGGGCAGTGCCTGACGAACGTGTTCCCGCCCTCGCTGGCGAAGGCGCTGGACGGCACCCGCGAAAGCTACAGCGCCGCAACCCCGTAATCGCCCACCCGGCCGCTGAGGAAGCGCAGCTGGTCGGTGGCCGAGCCGAAGGTCTGGTCGATCGCGGTCAGTCGCGCGGCGTAGTGCGCGATCGGGTATTCCGCCGTCACGCCGATGCCGCCGTGCAACTGGATGGCCTCCTGCGCGATGTGCCGTCCGGAGCGGCCGATCTGCAGTTTGGTCCGCGCGGCGACCATCGGGTCGAACCGGCCGTCGGCCACCGACACCGCGGCGTAGTAACTCATGCTGCGCGCCAACTCCAGCGACACATACATGTCGGCGGCCCGCTGAGTGAGCGTCTGGAAGGTCTTCAGAGGAACCCCGAACTGCTTGCGGCTCTTCAAGTAATCGGTGGTCAGGCGCAGCGACTCGTCCATCGCCCCGACGGCCTCCGAGCACAGCACGGACTGGAAGCGGATCACCGCTTCGGCGATGGCGTCGGTGGCGTCCCCGCCGGCTCCCAGCGGTTGCGCCGGGGCGTTGTCGAAGATGATCTCGGCGCCACGCAGGCCGTCGAAGGTGCGGTAGGCATGCCGGACGGTGGCGTCGGCGTCGACCAGGAACAGCCCGGATCCGCCGCCGGGCAGCGCAGCGCTGACCACCAGCACGTCGGCGCAGTCACCGGCGATCACCGGGTTCTTGCGACCGGTCAGCACCCACGAATCACCTTGCTGCGCAGCGCTTGTCGACAGGGTGCCGCCCCCGCGACGGCCATACTCGGTGTGGGCGAACGCCAGCAGACGCTCACCGGCGCTGACCTCGTCAAGCATCGCGCGCTGTTCGGCGGAACCGTGTGCGGCGATCACCGCGCCGGGGATCAACGCCGCGGCCGCAACCGGCTCGGGCGCCAGGCGCCGCCCGATCTCGGTCATCACCACCATCACCTCGATCGGCCCGGAGTCCTCGTCCAGACCCAGACCGAGGATGCCGATCTCGGCCAGCTGCTGCCAGACCTCGCGGCTCCACCCGGGACCGGAGTCGACAGGGGCGTCGATGATCTTGTTCCGGCTCTCGGTGTCGTAGGCGCGCGACAACACATCCCGGGTGGTGTCGGCCAGCATCTGCTGCTCTTCGGTCAGGTCAAAATGCATAATTCACAGCCCCAGGATCGTCGAGGAAATGATCGAACGCTGAATCTCGTTGCTGCCGCCGTAGATTGAGGTCTTGCGGTAGTTGAGGTACTTCGGCGCGGCATGCTGGGCCCAGGCGGGGGAGTCGATCGAATCCCCGGCGTGGAAGGGCAGTGCGTCCGGCCCGGCGACCTCCACCAGCAACTCGGTCACGTCCTGCTGCAGTTGGGAGCCCCGCAACTTCAGGATCGACGACGCCGGGTTCGGCTTGCCGGTGCCCTCGTCGCCGCTGACCCGCAACTGGGTGAGCTCCAGTGCCAGCAGTTCGGTCTCGATCTCGGCCACCCGCGCGGCGAACAGCGGATCCTCCAGCAGCGTGCCCTCGCCGAGCTCGGTTTTGGCGGCCCGTTCCTTGACATCGGAGAGCCACAGCTTGGTGGTCCCGACCCGCGCGATGCCGGTGCGTTCATTGGACAGCAGGAACTTGGCGTAACTCCAGCCGGCGTTCTCCTCCCCGACGAGCTGGTCGGCCGGAACGCGGACGTCCTCGAACCAGACCTCGTTGACCTCGTAGCCGCCGTCGATCAGCTTGATCGGCCGGACGGTGATACCGGGGGTGGACATCTCGGCGAGGATGAAGGAGATACCTGCCTGCTTCTTCGGCGCGTTCGGATCGGTGCGTGCCAACACGAAGATCCAGTCGGCGTACTGGCCCAGCGTGGTCCACGTCTTCTGGCCGTTGATGATGTAGTGGTCCCCATCGCGCACTGCGGTGGTGCGCAAGCCGGCCAGGTCGGATCCGGCTTCGGGCTCGGAAAAGCCCTGGCACCACCAGATGTCGAGGTTGGCGGTGGCAGGCAGGAAGCGTTCCTTGATCTCCTGAGAACCGAACTGGGCGATCACCGGCCCGACCATGCTCGCGTTGAAGGCGAGCGGCTCGGGTACGGCGGCCAGTCGCAGTTCGTCGGACCAGATCTGGTGCTGCAGGGGCGACCAGTCCTTGCCTCCCCACTCCACCGGCCAGTTGGGCACCGCCAACCCGGCCTTGTTGAGGATCCGCTGCGTGGTGATCATGTCCTCGGGGTAGCGCAATTCGTCGTTGCGGGCGCGTTCCCGGATCTCGGCGGGGATCTCGGTGGTGAAGAACTGTCGCAACTCGTCGCGGAACGCGGCGTCGGCCTCGCTCAGTGCCAGTTTCATGGACAGCACGCTAGCGCACCGAACGTGATCGGAGTTAGCGCCCCCGGCGCGTCCCGATGGCCGCTCCCGCTAGCGTCCGCGGCGCCGCAAATAGCGCTCGAATTCCGCCGCAAGGGCGTCGCCGTCCACCTTCGAGAGTGCCTCGTTGACATCGACCTCGGCGTCGCCGCGGGCCTCCAGGCTTGCGACGTAGTCGGCGATCTCCTCGTCCTCGGCGGTCATCTGCGTGACCTCCTGCTCCCATTCCTCGGACTGTTCGACCAGATCACCGAGAGGCACCTCGATATCGAGGACCTCCTCGACCCTGCGCAGCAACGCGACGGTGGCCTTCGGGTTGGGCGGTTGGGAGACGTAATGCGGAACGGCAGCCCAGAACGTCACCGCGGGAATCCCAGCGGCCACGCAGGCGTCCTGGAACACTCCGGCGATGCCGGTCGGGCCCTCGTAGCGGGACTCCTCGAGGCCGAAGGCCTTGGCCGAATCGGGCGAGTAGGCCGCCCCGGTCACCGGAACCGGCCGGGTGTGTGGGGTGTCGGCCAGCAGTGCCCCGAGGATCACCACGGTGTCGACGTTGAGCTTCTCGGCGATCGCCAGCAGTTCGGCGCAGAAGCTTCGCCAGCGCATGTTGGGTTCGACGCCGTGCATCAGCACGATGTCGCGATCCGAACCCGGCGGCCGGCAGTGCGTGATCTGCATCGACGGCCACACCAACTCGCGGGTGACGCCGTCGATCTGGCGGATCACCGGGCGGTTCACCTGGTAGTCGTAGTAGGACTCGTCGTCGATCTCGATGATCGGTTGGGCCTCCCACATGGCGTCGAGGTGCTCCAGGGCGTCGCTGGCCGCGTCACCGGCGTCGTTCCAGCCCTCGAACGCCGCAATGATGACGGTGTTGCGCAGCTCGGGCAGGCTCTGTTCGGGCAGGCTCTGGCCTGATGGGCCGCCTTCCCGGCCGCCGGCATGCCATGTGGTCACTCAGCCAGCCTAAGCCTTGCCCGGCTGCGATGAGCCAGCTTGAGACGCCCCGAAGTCGCTGCTGGCCTGCACCCCGAAAAGACCACGTAGACTTTTCGACGTCGAGAGGCGTTGCAACGGTTATTTCGGGGGCCCGGGCCCTCGGTATCCGCCACGCTCGGCGGAGTTCAAGGACGCCTTCCGTTGAGGAAGGAGCGCACGTGAACGCTAGTCAGCCGCTTTTTGCGCCGGACATCCGTCCCGATTGCACCGACCAACTCAAGGCTGCTCTCGGCGAGCGGATCATGGTGATCGACGGTGCGATGGGCACCGCGATCCAGCGGGACCGGCCGGATGAGGCGGGATACCGCGGCGAGCGGTTCAAAGACTGGCCGAGCGACCTCGTGGGCAACAACGACCTGCTCACCCTGACGCAGCCACACATCATCGAGGGCATCCACCGCGAGTACCTCGAGGCCGGCGCCGACATCCTGGAGACCAACACCTTCAACGCGAACGCGGTCTCGTTGGCGGACTACGGCATGGCGGAACTGAGCTACGAACTGAATCACGCCGGCGCTGCGTTGGCCCGCAAGGCCGCCGACGAGTTCAGCACCGCGGACAAGCCCCGCTACGTCGCCGGGGCGCTGGGGCCGACGACGCGCACCGCGTCGATCTCACCGGACGTCAACGATCCGGGCGCCCGCAACGTCTCCTACGAGCAACTGGTCGCCGCCTACCTCGACGCCGCCAACGGCCTGGTCGACGGTGGTGCCGACATCCTCATCGTCGAGACGATCTTCGACACGCTCAATGCCAAGGCTGCGATCTTCGCCATCGAGACGCTGTTCGAGGACCGCGGACGCCGCTGGCCGGTGATCCTCTCGGGCACCATCACCGATGCGTCCGGGCGGACGTTGTCCGGACAGGTCACCGAAGCTTTCTGGAACTCGATCAGGCACGCCAAGCCGCTCGCGGTGGGCCTCAACTGCGCCCTCGGTGCTCCGGAGATGCGGCCGTACATCGCCGAGATGTCCCGTATCGCAGACACTTTCGTCTCCTGTTACCCGAATGCCGGGCTGCCCAACGCCTTCGGTGAGTACGAGGAGTCCCCGACGCGTCAGGCCGGCTACATCGCCGATTTCGCCGAGGCGGGTCTGGTCAACCTCGTGGGCGGTTGCTGCGGAACGACACCGGCGCACATCGCCGAGATCGCCAAGGTCGTCGAGGGTAAGCCGCCGCGCAAGGTGCCCGAGATCGCGCTGGCCACCAGGCTCGCCGGCCTGGAGCCGCTCAACATCACCGACGACTCCCTGTTCGTCAACATCGGTGAGCGCACCAACATCACCGGATCGGCCCGGTTCCGGAACCTGATCAAGGCCGGGGACTACGACACCGCGCTGTCGGTCGCCCTGCAGCAGGTCGAGGTCGGTGCGCAGATCATCGACATCAACATGGACGAGGGCATGATCGACGGTGTCGCCGCCATGGACCGGTTCACCAAGCTGATCGCCGCCGAGCCCGACATCAGCCGCGTCCCGGAGATGATCGACTCCTCCAAGTGGGAGGTCATCGAGACGGGCCTGAAGAACGTCCAGGGCAAGCCGATCGTGAACTCGATCTCCCTGAAGGAGGGCGAGGAGAAGTTCGTCCGCGAGGCGCGGCTGTGCCGCAAGTACGGCGCCGCCGTCGTCGTCATGGCCTTCGACGAGCAGGGCCAGGCCGACAACCTGGAACGCCGCAAGGAGATCTGCGGGCGCGCCTACCGGGTGCTCACCGAAGAGGTCGGATTCCCGGCCGAGGACATCATCTTCGACCCGAACTGCTTCGCGCTGGCGACTGGCATCGAAGAGCACGCCACCTACGGGATCGACTTCGTCGAGGCCTGCGCCTGGATCAAGGAAAACCTTCCCGCAGTACACATCTCGGGCGGCATCTCGAACGTGTCGTTCTCGTTCCGGGGGAACAACCCCGTGCGCGAGGCGATCCACGCGGTGTTCCTGTTCCACGCCATCAAGGCGGGCCTGGACATGGGCATCGTCAACGCCGGCGCGCTGGTGCCCTACGACTCGATCGACCCCGAGTTGCGCGACCGCATCGAGGACGTCGTCCTCAACCGTCGTGCCGATGCGGGCGAACGGCTTCTGGAGATCGCCGAGCGGTTCAACAGTTCGGAGAAAGCCGATGACCCGGCGGCTGCGGAGTGGCGCGGTCTCCCGGTCCGCGAGCGGATCACCCACGCCCTGGTCAAGGGCATCGACGCCAACGTCGATGACGACACCGAGGAGCTGCGCGCTGAGATCGCCGCTGCGGGCGGGCGGCCGATCGAGGTGATCGAAGGTCCGCTGATGGACGGTATGAACGTCGTCGGCGACCTCTTCGGCGCGGGAAAGATGTTCCTTCCCCAGGTCGTGAAATCTGCTCGCGTGATGAAGAAGGCTGTTGCCTACCTGCTGCCCTACATCGAGGCGGAGAAGAAGGAATCCGGGGCTGTTGCGGGCAAGGACACCAACGGCACGATCATCATGGCGACCGTCAAGGGCGACGTCCACGACATCGGCAAGAACATCGTCGGAGTTGTCCTGCAGTGCAACAACTTCGAGGTGATCGACCTCGGCGTGATGGTGCCCGCGCAGAAGATCCTGGATGCGGCCAAGGAGCACAACGCCGATATCATCGGGCTGTCCGGGCTGATCACCCCGTCCCTGGACGAGATGGTCAACGTCGCCGTCGAGATGGAACGCCAGGGTTTGCAGATCCCGCTGCTGATCGGCGGTGCGACCACGTCACGCGCCCACACCGCCGTGAAGATCTCGCCGCGCCGGTCCGGCCCTGTGGTCTGGGTCAAAGACGCGTCCCGTTCGGTGCCCGTTGCTGCCGCACTGCTGGACGACAAGCAGCGTCCGGCACTCCTGGAGGCCACCGAGAAGGATTACGCCTCTCTGCGTGAACGGCACACCCAGAAGAACGAGCGCCCGATGCTGACGCTGGAGAAGGCGCGTGCGAATCGGACGCCGATCGACTGGGACGCTTACACGCCGCCGGTGCCGGCTCAGGGCACCGGTGTCCGGGAGTTTCATGACTACGACCTCGCCGAATTGCGCGAATACATCGACTGGCAGCCGTTCTTCAACGCCTGGGAGATGAAGGGCCGGTTCCCCGACATCCTCAACAATCCGGCGTCGGGCGATGCCGCCCGCAAGCTGTATGGCGACGCCCAGGACATGCTCGACACGCTGATCAAGGAGAAGTGGCTGCGAGCCAACTGCGCGATCGGGTTCTTCCCGGCCAACGCGGTCGGCGACGACATCGAGGTCTATACCGACGACAGCCGCACCACGGTGCTGACCAGGTTGCACAACCTGCGTCAGCAGGGCGAACACCGCGACGGCATCCCGAACCGCTCGCTGGGGGACTTCATCGCGCCCAGGGACACCGGTCTGGCCGACTACGTCGGCGGCTTCGCCGTCACCGCCGGGCTCGGCAGCCATGACAAAGTCGTCGAATTCAAGGCCGCCAACGACGACTACAGCGCGATCCTGCTGGAGTCGCTCGCCGATCGGCTGGCGGAGGCTTTCGCCGAACGGATGCACCAACGGGTCCGTACGGAGTTCTGGGGATACCAGCCGGACGAACACCTGGACAGCGAAGAACTCATCGGCGAGAGGTACGTGGGTATCCGGCCGGCCCCCGGCTACCCGGCGTGCCCCGAGCACACCGAGAAGTCGACACTCTTCGGGTTGTTGGACGCCACGGAGCGCACTGGCATCGAGTTGACCGAGTCGATGGCGATGTGGCCCGGTGCCGCCGTCAGCGGTTGGTACTTCTCGCATCCGCAGTCGCAGTATTTCGTGGTCGGCCGGATCGCCCAGGACCAGGTCGCCGACTACGCCAAGCGCAAGGGCTGGACGTTGCAGGAAGCCGAGCGCTGGCTGGCGCCGAACCTCGGCTACAACCCGGAGGACTGAGGGCCGATCAGGTCGCGATACGCGGTAGCGGCATCTCTGATCAACTCACGCAGCTCAACTCACGCAGCTCAACTCACGCAGCTCAACTCACGCAGCTCAACTCACGCAGCGATCGGCGGATCTGGTGGTGCTGGTGGCTCGAACGGGTCGTACCACCGCCAATCGGCTCGCTCGCCCAACGGTCCGGGGCAGGGTGGGACCGAGGGTGGCGCCGCGCTTGGTGGCCGGGCCAGTGATCCGGGATGGAGTTGTTGGCCGTCGCTGTCGGTGACGACGAGTCGGTCGGCTGGCCCGCTGATGGTGATGCCGCCGCGGTGGTGCAGGCGGTGGTGGTGAGGGCATAGCAGTACCAGGTTGTGCAGTTCTGTCTCCCCGCCGTCTTCCCAGTGCTGGATGTGGTGGGCGTGCAGTCCGCGGGTGGCGCCGCAGCCGGGGACCGCGCAACTGCGGTGCCGGTGTTCGAGGGCGCGACGCAGCCGGCGGCTGATCGTTCGCGTTGATCGGCCGCACCCGATCACCTCGCCGTTGCGTTCGAACCACACTTCGCAGGCGGCATCACAGGTCAGATACTGCCGCTCGGAGTCCGGCAGCAGCGGGCCGAGGTGCAGGGCGCCAATCTTCTGTTCGACGTCGAGGTGCACGACCACGGTGGTGCGCTGCCCGTGCGGGCGGCAGTGCACCTCTGCATCCCATCCGGCCTCGACCAACCGCAGGAACGCATCCATGGTGGTCGGCATCGGGGACTGCTGCTCGGATGCCGCGTCGCTGCCCTCCCGGTCCTGTTTCCACTCGGCGAGAAGCGCATCGCGATGAGATTGCAGGGCGGCTTCGAATGTCGCAGACTCGGCGTGCGGCAGGGTGATTCGCCAGAAGTCGAACGTGTCATTGCTGGTCTTGGTGATCGACGGCTGCGGGTCGGGCCGGGGGTCGCGATCGGGTCGCGGTTCCAACTTGATCGCGGTGCGCAGCTGGCTGACGGTGGCAACCTCGGCCAACTGCGCGTAATGCGCATCGGATCCGTCCCCCGCGCGTGCGGCGATCACTCCGACCTGGTCCAAGGACAGCCGGCCCTCCCGCATGCCCTCGGCGCAGCGGGGGAACGATTCCAGCCGGTGGGCCACCGTGGCTATCGCGGCGGCATTGCTGTGTGAGGTGCCGGTCTTCCAGGCGACCAGGGAGGCGACCGATCGCGCCCCGGTGGCACCCCATAGTCCGTCGCGGTCGATCTCGGCCACGATGTCGACGATGCGTCCATCGATCGCGTTGCGTTGACCGGTCAACTCCGAGAGTTCCTCGAAGAGACCGGTCAGACGTTCACCCGGAGCCACTTCGGTATCGAGGGCGGTCGCGGACATGACGTCAGCATCGCACCACGGTGTGACAAATTTCCACCGACGAGTTCGAGACGGTGGCCGCGGCCCGCATGACACAATCGGCGCCATGAGAGCCGTTCTCTTCGACATGGACGGCACGCTGGTGGACTCCGAAAAGCTCTGGGACATCTCGATGCAGGAGTTGTACGCCAAGCACGGGGGAGTGATGACCCCCGAGGTCCGCGAAGCCACCGTCGGTAGCTCCTCGGATGCGGTACTGCACCTGGTGTACACCGATCTCGGGCTCGAACTCGACCCTGCCGCGATGGCGGCCGACGCCGACTGGCTGCACGACATCACCGGCGATCTGTTCGACGCCGGCCTGCCCTGGTGCAGTGGCGCCCGCGAATTACTCGACGCCCTCGCCGAGGCGGCCGTCCCGATGGCACTGGTGACCAACACCCGTCGCGCCCTGACCGAACGCGCACTCAACAGCATCGGCCGGCAGTACTTCACCGCCAGCGTCTGCGGCGACGAGGTGACGGCGGCCAAGCCCGCACCCGATCCCTACCGCCGGGCCGCCGAACTACTCGGCCTGGACCCCGCCGCATGTCTGGCCATCGAGGACTCGGTGACCGGAGCGGACTCGGCGCACGGTGCCGGATGCCCGGTTCTGGTGGTGCCCAACGACGTCGAGGTTCCGATCGGCCCTCGCCGCCGGCAGATCTCGTCACTCGCCGACGTCGATCATGCGACGCTCTTCGACATCTACCGGCTGGCTTCCGCCGAGTAGCCGCCGTTGAGTGAGGCGCTGTGCAGACAACGTGCGAGTAACCCCCTGCGTGGGTCCTCAACCAATGGCTGGTCGCGCAATCGCTGGTCGCGCTATGGCTGGTCGCGCAATGGTTAGGGCGCTCAGATCGCGACGTGCTCCAACTGCTCCATATCCTCCAGTTGCACGCCCTTGGTTTCCTTGACGTACTTGTAGACGTAGAAGAAGGAGACCACCGCGCCGAGGGTGAACAGCCCGTAGGCCAGCC
Source organism: uncultured Actinomycetes bacterium (assembly GCA_903862565.1). Classification (GTDB taxonomy): domain Bacteria; phylum Actinomycetota; class Actinomycetes; order Mycobacteriales; family Mycobacteriaceae; genus Mycobacterium. The sequence continues at coordinate 10,611 of CAIOYU010000010.1, forward strand.
CCAGGGAGATGCCGACCAGACCCGGGAACGTCTCGGAGACAATGAAATTGGCGATCCAGTTGGCTGCCACGGCCACCGACATGGCGGCCGCGCGGATCTTGTTCGGGAACATCTCGCCCAGCAGCACCCACACGATCGGACCCCAGGTGGCCGCGAAGAACGCCACGTAGGTGTTCAGCATGATCACCGCGACGAGCCCGCCTGAGCTCGACAGAATGGGTGTGTTGAGGTCGGCGACGGTGCCGCAGCCCTCGGTGCCCAGCAGTGCCTCGGTGCAGGCCGGCGCGGACTGGAAGACGACCGCCAGCACACCCAGGGTGACCGCCATGCCGATCGAGCCGATCAGCAGTAGCGGCCTGCGCCCGATGCGGTCGATCAGACCGATCGCCACGAAGGTGAAGATCACGTTGACCGCGCTGATGATCGTCGAGGTCAGGAACGCCTTGCCCTCGCCGAAACCGACCGCGCTCCAGATTAGGTTGGAGTAGTAGAAGACCGCATTGATACCGACGAACTGCTGCAGAACCGCCAGGATGATGCCCACCCAGACGATCGGAAGCAGCCCCGCCCGGGGACCCTTGATGTCGGACAGGTTCATCTTGTGTTCACCGGCCAGCGAGACCTTGATGGCGTCGACCTTGTCCTTGACGCTGCCGACGTAGATCTGCTCGAGAACCTTCGCGGCCCCGCGCTCGTCGCCCTTGGCCACCAGGAAACGCGGCGACTCCGGCAGGCCCATCGACAGAACCCAGTAGATGATCGCCGGGATGACCATGCACAGGAACATCCACTGCCAGGCCTGTAGGCCCAGGGCCAGGGTGTTGTTGGCCTCCACCGGCGGGACCGTCGGGTCCTTCATCGGCTTCTGCACCACATCGGGGGTGAAGTGGATGATGACCTGGTTGACCAACTGCGTGGTGAAGATGCCGATCACGATGGCGAGTTGGAACAGCGACGTCAGCCGGCCGCGCAGGTGCGCAGGGGCGGCTTCGGAGATGTACATCGGCGAGACCACCGCGGCCAGGCCGATGGCGAACCCGCCCACGATGCGCCAGAACATGAAATCCCCGGCGCTGAACGGGAAGGCTTGTCCCACACCGGCGATCAGGAACAGGATCGCGGAGGTGACCATCACCTTGCGGCGGCCGAACTTGTCGGTGAGCCTGCCGCCGATGAACGCGCCGACGGCCGATCCCAGCAGGGCGACGGCCACGATGAAGCCCTGCATGAACTTGTCGGAGAGCTGGAATTGGTAGAAGACGGCTTTGTTGGCGCCGTTGATCACCGAACTGTCGTAGCCGAAGAGAAAACCTCCCAGCGCGGCGATGCTCGCGATCGTGACGACACGTCCGGTGTGGACGGGTTCCTCCGGCGCGTCTTCGAGGGCACCCGAACTGGTCGGTCCTTGCATCGTTGATACCTCCTACCTGGGGTTGGTGCGACATTACCCAGCGCAACCGCGGTCGGTGACGAAAACCGCCGTGACGGTGTCCCCGCGCGCATGGAACAATCGCAGCCCGTGAAGACCTTCGAGGAGTTGTTCGCCGAACTGGGCGAACGCGCCCGTGACCGGCCTGCCGGCAGTGCCACCGTGGCTGCTCTGGATGCCGGCGTGCATCATCTGGGCAAGAAGATCCTCGAAGAGGCCGGCGAAGTCTGGCTGGCTGCGGAACACGAGTCGGACGAGGCGCTGGCCGAGGAAATCAGCCAGTTGCTCTACTGGACCCAGGTCCTCATGATCGCCCGCGGTGTCGGTCTCGACGACGTCTACCGGAAGCTGTGATGTTGCGCGTCGCCGTCCCCAACAAGGGGGCGCTGTCGGAATCGGCGAGCGAGATCCTTTCCGAGGCCGGCTACCGCAGGCGCACCGACCCCAAGGACCTCACCGTCGTCGACCGGGCGAACGGCGTCGAGTTCTTCTTCCTGCGGCCCAAGGACATCGCGATCTACGTCGGCTCCGGGCAGCTCGATTTCGGCATCACCGGGCGTGATCTGGCCGCTGAGTCCGGTGCCCCGGTCTCCGAACGGCTGGCGTTGGGGTTCGGGTCGTCGACTTTCCGGTACGCCGCACCGGCCGGGCGGTCCTGGACGGTCGCCGACCTGGCCGGCCAGCGGATCGCCTCCGCTTATCCGAACCTGGTGCGAAAGGATCTGGCCGCCAGGGGAATCGAGGCGACCGTCATCCGGCTCGACGGTGCGGTGGAGATCTCGGTGCAACTCGGGGTCGCCGATGCGATCGCCGACGTGGTGGGGTCCGGGCGAACTCTGTCCCTGCACAACCTGGTGGCCTTCGGTGAGCCGCTGTGTGATTCCGAAGCGGTGCTGGTCGAGCGTGCGGATGCGGGGGAGACCAACCGCGCCGCCCGTGATCAACTCGCCGCGCGGGTGCAGGGTGTCGTGTTCGGCCAGCAGTACCTGATGCTCGACTACGACTGCCCACGCACCGTTCTCGACCGCGCCACCGAGATCACCCCCGGACTCGAATCTCCCACCATCGCCCCGTTGGCCGACCCGGACTGGGTTGCGGTCCGCGCGCTCGTGCCGCGCCGTCAGGCCAACGCCATCATGGACGACCTCGCTGCGATCGGGGCCAAAGCCATTCTGGCCTCCGACGTCCGGTTCTGCCGCTTCTGACCGTGCTAGCGTCACCGGCTATGACGCACGCGCTCGTCCTCCTGCTGGCCCTGCTCATCGGTGTCGTCGCCGGCTTGCGGGCTTTCACGGCTCCGGCGGTGGTGGCCTGGGCGGCGATGCTGCACTGGATCAACCTCGACGGAACCTGGGCCTCCTGGATGGGCCACTGGGCGACCGTCGCGGTGCTGACGGTCGTGGCTGTCGCCGAACTCATCAGCGACAAGATGCCAACCCTGCCGAGTCGAAAGACCGCACCCCAGTTCCTCACTCGATTGGCCACCGGTGCGTTCTCCGGTGCGGTGCTGGGCACCGCATGGGGTTACAAGTGGGGCAGCCTGGGCGCCGGCCTGATCGGGGCCGTTCTGGGAACCCTTGGCGGCTACGCGGCGCGCACCCGTGCGGTTTTGGCCAACGGCGGGCGGGACCGGCCGGTCGCGCTGGGCGAGGACGTCTTCGCCGTGATCGCCGGGATCGCGGTGGCCTACCTCACCAGCGTGCTGTGAGGGCGTGAATTTCCAAGTTCTGGGCCGCCACCGCCTTCGCGGGTGCGGCCACTGCGCTCGCACTGGCCGGTGTCGTCCACGCCGACGACACCGACCCGTGGACGCCGGACTACACCGTCTTTCCGTACAACCTCTGGCAGAGTCGTGTCACCCCGGAACAGATTGCGGCGCAACATGAGTCGTGCCAGTGGTTCAACTCCCGGTACGGCGCGCTCCGGGACCGCGTCTACGGCTTCCAGCACTACCTCGCCGACCGCGGCGATGACTGGTCGGCTCCGGGTGTCGCGGGTCTTGCCGCTTCCACCAGAGCCGACCTCGACCAGTCGGCCGCCTATCTGGAGCCACGCGCGCGGACTTTGTTCATCGTCAACTATCCGGACCAGAGTGAATACTCGCCGCTCTACAACGGCGATTCGATCCACTATCTGTGGTTCCAGCTGACCCAGATCAGCGACAAGATCGCACGCCGGCTCCCATCCGGGCAGATCAACGCCAACATCGCCACCATGAACGTCTACGGCACCGTGCTCCGCGAATCCGGCGTCTGCGACGGGGCCTGAGAACACTGTGTGGCAGGCTGATCGCCTGTGACCGACCCACGCAGGACAGGCCCCTTCGCCATCGGCGACCGGGTGCAGTTGACCGACGCCAAGGGTCGGCACTACACGATGATCCTCACCCCCGGAAGTGAGTTCCACACCCACCGCGGCGCCCTGACCCACGACTCGGTGATAGGTCTCCCCGAGGGCAGCGTGGTCAAGTCCGCCAACGGCGACGCCTTCCTGGTGCTGCGGCCACTGCTGGTCGACTACGTGATGTCGATGCCGCGCGGCGCGCAGGTGATCTACCCCAAGGACGCCGCGCAGATCATCCACGAGGGCGACATCTTCCCGGGTGCGCGGGTGCTGGAGGCCGGCGCCGGCTCCGGGGCGCTCACCTGCTCGCTCCTGCGGGCGGTCGGATCCTCCGGCGAGGTGATCTCCTACGAAGTGCGCGACGACCACGCCGTGCATGCCCGGCGCAACGTCGAGACGTTCTTCGGCCAGTCACCGGCCAACTGGCGGATGGTCATAGCCGACGTCGTCGACAATGACCTCGAAGAGGGTTCGATCGACCGCGTGGTCCTCGACATGCTCGCCCCCTGGGACGTGCTCGATGCCGTGGCACGGGCGCTGGTGCCCGGCGGCGTGCTGGTCATCTACGTCGCCACCGTGACCCAGCTCTCGAAAACCGTTGAGGCTCTTCGGGAACAGCAGTGCTGGACCGAGCCGAGATCCTGGGAGACCATGCTGCGCGGCTGGAACGTCGTCGGCTTGGCTGTGCGTCCGGAGCACAACATGCGCGGGCATACCGCCTTCCTCATCTCCGCGCGCCGACTGGCGCCGGGAACGGTGACGCCGATGCCGCTGCGCAAGAAGGGGCGCGGCGTCTAACCTCATGGCGTCTAAACCTCGCGGTGTTCCCGGGGGCTGGGCGGCCGTCCTGGCGCGGAGTCGCTGACTTGCTCTGTGTGCCTTGCGGTTCGGCCACTGGCTTGGCCGGCGTTGAATCGCGGGGCGGGCCGGCTTGGTCGCAGCCGGGGTGGGCTCGACGGTGAGGAACCACACCACCGTCGACAGCCCGGTGGCCATCGCCTGGGCTGTGATGAGAAGAGACAGGTATTCATGCTTCCTGCCACGGTTCGCCGCCACAACCGTAACGACCGGCGGCGCTACTCGTCGTCGCTGTGGCGCAGATTCCTTCGCGCTGAGAGCAGTTCGATCTCCGGCCGGCCGGCCACCAGTCGTTCCGCGGTGTCGAGCACCTCGACCACGTGGGCCCGGTCGGCGGCCACCACCGCAACGCCGACACCGGCGCGGCGGTGCAGATCCAGGCCGCCGGTCTCGGCGGCGGACACGCTCAGCCGGCGCTGCAACTCCGCCACGATCGGTCGCACCACCGACCGCTTTTGCTTCAGCGAGTGCACGTCGCCGAGCAGGATGTCGAATTCCAGCCAACCGATCCACATGAGGCGATTCTCACCGCCCCGGCGGGAAGGCCAGCAGCATCTCGGCGGTGGCGCGGGTGAGCTGCCAGCCCGTCGGTCCGGTCCGGAATGCCAGGGGAAAGACGAACCCGTCGTGGTCTCGGCCATGATCGCTCCCCGGTTTGGTGACCGTCACGGTGGCCATCACCTCGTCGGGGATGGTCTCCGACCATGCAACGTCGGCGGCGGCGAACGTCGCCGGGACGTACCCGCCGTCACGCAGGGCGGCGACGAACCGGTCGAGTGTCGGGGCATCCGGCGCGGCGCCGTCCTGGATGAGGGCCAGTTTGTCCGCACCGGGGATCGAGGGATCGGCCAACCGGTCCAGCGCCCCGGTCAGTGCCTCCGGGGGCGGCAACGCGGTGGATGGCCGGGCCGCTCCGGCCGCTGCGGTGGCCGCGGTTGTGGGGCCTGAGGCGCGCTCCTGCGGGGCCCCGCACCCGGAAAAGCCGAGCGCCGCCACAACCGTGACGGCGCTCAGCAGGGTCGCTCTGGGCAGGGTTAGCTGAATTTCTCTAGCTGAAAATCGCCAGCACCGTCGCGGCCGACGTGCGGGACAGCTTCCAGCCGCCCTGGTCGACGAAGGTGACCGACTGCGTGGTCGGGGCCATACCGGGGCCGGACGCGGTGACGGTCGCTGTCGCCGCGGCGGGACCCGCCGGGCTGATGCCGCCGATGGAGAAGTTCAACGGTGTCTGGCCCTTGGCCACGGCGTTCTTCATCAGAGCGTCGGCGGTGCGCGCCTCGACGCGGCCGATACCGCCTTCGACGAGGTAGCTCTTCGAGGCGAAGGGAACGCCGGGGTCGGCCAGCCCGTAGAGCACGCCGTTGAGTTGGTCGGCGGTCGGCACGTCGACGGCCGGGTCAAGCGGCATGGGAACGCCGAAGACCGCCAGCTCAACCGCCGGAGAAGCGCTCGGCGTGATCGAAACTGCGCCGCCGGCGAGAACCGCAGCGGCTGCCACGCCCGTGGCGAGGAATTTCAGGGTCACAACTATCCTTTCGATCGGCCTAATTGGCCCGATTCACTAGCTCATTTTAACAGCGAAGTCAGTGTGTCGAGATTCGCGCAGCAGGCACCATGGTCTAATCGCCGGTAGCGTTGAGGTATCCGCCGCGCCAGTTACCGGTGCGGGGAAGGAGCCGTTATGACCGAGTCGCACCGTTCTGGATCCGAGGCTGCCGAGTTGGAGCAGCTGCGCCGAGAGGCTGCAGCCCTGCGGGATCAACTGCGTTCCAACCAGGCCGCGGGCGGGGGTGCCCGCAGCTCACGCGAGGTCCAGCAACTCGAGGCTCGGATCGACTCCCTGGCTTCCCGTAACGCCAAATTGATGGACACCCTCAAGGAAGCCCGCCAGCAGTTGCTGGCGCTCCGCGAGGAGGTCGACCGGCTGGGCCAACCGCCAAGCGGTTATGGCGTGCTGCTCGGCACCCACGAGGACGACACCGTCGACGTCTTCACCTCAGGCCGCAGGATGCGGCTGACCTGCTCGCCCAACATCGACGTCAAGGGCCTCAAGAAGGGGCAGACGCTCCGCCTCAACGAGGCGCTGACGGTCGTCGAGGCCGGGCACTTCGAGGCGGTCGGTGAGATCAGCACCCTGCGCGAGGTGCTCGCCGACGGTCACCGCGCACTGGTGGTCGGCCACGCCGATGAGGAGCGCATCGTGTGGCTCGCCGAGCCACTGGTGGCACTCGAGGACACCGAGCCGGAGGAAGGCGACGACCCCGACGACGATCTGCGCCCGCGCAAGCTCCGTCCCGGTGACTCGCTGCTGGTCGACACCAAGGCGGGTTACGCCTTCGAGCGGATCCCCAAGGCCGAGGTCGAGGACCTCGTGCTCGAGGAGGTGCCCGACGTCTCCTACAGCGACATCGGCGGCCTGACCCGCCAGATCGAGCAGATCCGCGACGCCGTCGAGTTGCCGTTCCTGCACAAGGAGCTCTACCGCGAGTACTCGCTGCGCCCGCCCAAGGGCGTGCTGCTCTACGGCCCGCCCGGCTGCGGCAAGACCCTGATCGCCAAGGCGGTGGCCAACTCGCTGGCCAAGAAGATGGCCGAGGTCCGCGGCGAGGACGCTCGCGAAGCCAAGTCCTACTTCCTCAACATCAAGGGCCCCGAGCTGCTCAACAAGTTCGTCGGCGAGACCGAGCGCCACATCCGGCTGATCTTCCAGCGGGCCCGCGAGAAGGCGTCCGAGGGCACCCCGGTGATCGTGTTCTTCGACGAGATGGACTCGATCTTCCGGACCCGCGGCACCGGCGTCAGCTCCGATGTGGAGACGACGGTCGTGCCGCAGTTGCTCAGTGAGATCGACGGCGTGGAGGGGTTGGAGAACGTCATCGTCATCGGCGCCTCCAACCGTGAGGACATGATCGACCCGGCGATCCTGCGGCCCGGCCGCCTGGACGTCAAGATCAAGATCGAACGCCCGGATGCCGAAGCGGCGCAGGACATCTTCAGCAAGTACCTGACGGAGAACCTGCCGGTCAACGACGACGACCTCGCCGAGTTCGGCGGTGACCGCGGCTTGTGCATCAAGGCGATGATCGAGAAGGTCGTCGACCGGATGTACGCCGAGATCGACGACAACCGCTTCCTGGAGGTCACCTACGCCAACGGTGACAAGGAGGTCATGTACTTCAAGGACTTCAACTCCGGTGCGATGATCCAGAACGTCGTCGACCGGTCCAAGAAGTATGCGATCAAGTCGGTGCTCGAATCCGGCGACCGCGGCCTGCGAATCCAGCATCTGCTGGACTCGATCGTCGACGAGTTCGCCGAGAACGAGGACCTGCCCAACACCACCAACCCCGATGACTGGGCGCGGATCTCGGGCAAAAAGGGTGAGCGGATCGTCTACATCCGCACCTTGGTCACCGGCAAGAACTCCAGCGCGAGCCGTGCCATCGACACCGAGTCGAACCTGGGGCAGTACCTGTAGCCGAGACCCCTCGGGGTCAGAACTGCAGCGAGTAGGTGTTGGTCAGGTCGTCCTGCAGGACGTGCGCCTTGCGGCCAGTGGTGTCGACCACCAACGGGCTTGTCAGCGTTCGGGTTTCGAAGCGCCAGCCCTGCGGTAGCTTCAGCCGCGACCCCAGACCGGCCAGGTCGTCCAGGGTCAGGCTCTTGTCGACGACCTGGCTGTAGGTCTGCATCACCCAGCGCTGCCCGTCGGGGTCGATCAGTTCGAACACCGGCCGGCCGGCGTCGAAGGTGAACTTGGCGCGGCGGTCCACCATGTTGACGCTGTAGGGCGCGGGGTTGTTGGAGGCCATCTGCACGGTCGCCTGCTCGATCATGTCGATGCCGCCGAAACTCTTGGTCGGCTGCGGTTCCGTGGCGTGCTTCTCGATACCGCTCATCAGCCAGTAGCGCGGGCCGTTGAGCAATGCGCCCACGGCGCCGTTCTCCCGGGCGAGCGTCTCGGCGTCGAGAGCATCCCACAACGCGGCCGGGCAGTCGTTGAGTGGGAAGGTGTTGTAGACAACTGCCTCCGGGCCGGCTTCCGGGCCGGACTCGCTCATCCGGATCAGCAGCACCTCGCCGTAGCGTTTTCCGAACACGTCGTTGCTCTGGTCACTCATGGGTCGTTCCTCTCCTACGGTCGCCACTGGCTGAGTGTTCAAGTGCGGCCCGGTAGCGGTCCCGGGCCAGCAGGGTCTGTTGTAGGTCGGCGACCAGGGGATCGACGAACGCCTCGCGGTACTCGCGGTCGGTGACGGCCTTGGCGGCCAGGTACATGAAGGTGATGGCCGTCAGCAGCATGGTGGTCTGGATCAGCGGGTTCGGGATGGGCAGCGTCATCCCGAGCAGCCGGCCGTCGTGTGAGCCCTCGTCACGCGTCCACGCGTCCAGGAGTTCGGGACTTACCAGAATCAAGCCGAACGTGAAGAAGATCGCGCCGGTCAGTGTCGCGGCCGTGAGCACCTGGCCCAACTGGGAGGCGCCGACCACGAACACCACGTTGAGACGTTCGCGATGCGACAGCGGCGGACTGTGGGGCGGATCCGCCATGTCCACGAAGGGCGTGCCCGCCATTTCGCCACGCTCGTCGGAGACCGAGCTCGGGGCTTCCAGCATCGGCCGGACGCGTTCCAGTGTGCCCGACACCAGGAAGGCGCCGGCGATGATGAACAGGAAAATCACTGCCAGCCACAGTCTTTGACGTGAGACTATCGCCGCCATGAGCCAGACGTAGGTGTTGAAGAACACCAGGAAGGTGAGCAGAACCACCGGCAGGGCCCGGACGAACATGCCCGCCACCAGGGTCAGATTCTTGAGCGTCGCCCGAACCGCCCAGCCGAGTATCGAACCTGCCCCGCACGCGGTGAGGACCAGTATCACCGCTACGGACCCGGCCCACACCACCACTCTGCCGATGACATGCGGTCCCGGCCCGCCGAACACCACCCCTGTCGCGACCAGAGCCGTCGCCACGAGGCCGGCGATGACGCGTCCCCGGTTCGCGAGGCGGGACACCAGCCAACCGGTCAGGGCAGCGCCGGGAAGGGCCACCGTCAGCAGGGCCAACGCGAAACCCTCGGTGAGGTTGGGCCGGCCGTTGATGTCGATGGTCCGGTGCCCTGTCAGGCGCACCACGATGACCGAGTTGACCGCCATCGCCGCCAAGCCGGCCAGAGCGGGCGCCGATCGACTCCACACCCGGCGCAGCAACGCCTCCTTGGGCAGCACCGCGGGCAGACCGTGGCCCAGGAACCACCGCTCGGCAGCGCGCAGGGCGCTGGGTTCCTCCTCGCGGGGGCTGCGCACCGTCACCCGGCTAGTCTTACCGCATGCAGCGGATCATCGGTACAGAGGTGGAGTACGGAATCTCCTCGCCCACCGATCCGACCGCGAATCCGATCCTGACCTCCACCCAGGCGGTGCTGGCCTACGCCGCGGCCGCCGGCATCCAGCGGGCCAAGCGCACCCGCTGGGACTACGAGGTGGAGTCGCCGCTGCGCGATGCCCGCGGTTTCGACCTGAGCCGTCCGTCCGGGCCGCCGCCCATCGTCGACGCCGACGAGGTCGGCGCGGCGAACATGATCCTCACCAACGGCGCGCGCCTCTACGTCGACCACGCCCACCCGGAATACTCCGCCCCTGAGGTCACCGACCCGATGGACGCGGTGATCTGGGACAAGGCCGGCGAGCGGGTGATGGAGGCCGCCGCCCGCTACGTCGCCAGCGTCCCCGGCGCGGCCAAGCTGCAGCTGTACAAGAACAACGTCGATGGCAAGGGCGCCTCCTACGGCACCCACGAGAACTACCTGATGAGCCGGCAGACACCGTTCTCGGCGGTCATCGCCGGGTTGACGCCGTTCCTGGTCTCTCGCCAGGTCGTCACCGGGTCGGGTCGGGTCGGCATCGGCCCCTCGGGCGACGAGCCGGGGTTCCAGCTGTCCCAGCGCGCCGACTACATCGAGGTCGAGGTCGGACTGGAGACCACCCTCAAGCGCGGCATCATCAACACGCGCGACGAACCGCACGCCGACGCCGACAAGTACCGCCGTCTGCACGTCATCATCGGCGACGCCAACCTGGCCGAGACGTCGACCTATCTGAAAGTCGGCGCCACCGCGCTGGTGCTCGACCTCATCGAGGAGGGTCCGAAGCACGGTCTGGACCTGTCAGACCTGGCGCTGGCCCGCCCGGTGCACGCCGTCCACGTCATCAGCCGGGACCCGTCGCTGCGCGCCACCGTCGCCCTCGCCGACGGCCGCGAACTGACCGGGCTGGCGCTGCAGCGCATCTACCTCGACCGGGTGGGCAAGCTGCTCGATGCCCGCGACCCCGATCCGAGTGCTACCGACGTCGTCGAGACCTGGGCGCGCGTCCTCGACCTGCTGGAACGCGACCCGATGGAATGTGCGGAGTTGCTGGACTGGCCGGCCAAACTGCGGTTGCTCGACGGGTTCCGGCAGCGGGAGAATCTGTCCTGGTCGGCGCCCCGACTGCAACTGGTCGACCTGCAGTACTCCGACGTGCGGCTGGACAAGGGCCTCTACAACCGCCTGGTCGCCCGCGGCTCGATGCAGCGCCTGGTCACCGAGCAGCAGGTGCTCGCCGCCGTCGACAACCCGCCCACCGACACCCGGGCCTACTTCCGCGGGGAGTGCCTGCGCCGGTTCGGTGCCGACATCGCGGCGGCCAGTTGGGACTCGGTGATCTTCGACCTCGGTGGCGACTCGCTGATCCGCATTCCGACGATGGAACCGTTGCGGGGCAGCAAGGCCCACGTCGGGGCGCTGCTGGACTCGGTGGACAGCGCAGCGGAGCTGGTTGAACAACTGACGAATTGAGGTCGGGGCTCGGCCGTCGGGCCGGGGGCCGGACGGTACTGTGGAAGCGGCGCCACGCTGGAATCAGCTGGTTTGCCGACGACGAGCGGAGGCAGCGATGGCTCAGGAACAGACCAAGCGTGGTGGCGGCGGCGGTGAGGACGACGACGTCTCCGGCAACGCCGGCGCCGGGCAGGAGCGTCGCGAGAAACTGGCCGCGGAAACCGACGATCTGCTCGATGAGATCGACGACGTCCTGGAGGAGAACGCCGAGGACTTCGTCCGCGCATACGTCCAAAAGGGCGGACAGTGACCTGGCCGAGCAATGATCGCCTCGTCGCCAATTCGACGCTGACCCCTTCTTTTTCTTTGAAGCCCTCGAATTCCGTCGACCTGTCGTCGTTCTCCGAGTTCCTGCGTCGCCAGGCGCCGGAGTTGCTGCCTAACGTGACCCGCGCCGACCTGGCTCGGGGCATCACCGGCGAGGCGCTGCCGCACGGCACCACGATCGTGGCGTTGAAGTACCCCGGGGGGGTCCTGATCGCCGGCGACCGGCGGTCCACCCAGGGCAACATGATCGCCGGCCGTGACGTTCAGAAGGTCTACATCACCGACGACTACACGGCCACCGGCATCGCCGGAACCGCCGCTCTGGCTGTCGAATTCGCCCGCCTGTACGCCGTGGAACTCGAGCACTACGAAAAGCTCGAAGGCGTGCCGATGACCTTCCCGGGCAAGGTCAACCGGCTTGCGATCATGGTTCGCGGCAACCTCGGTGCGGCCCTTCAGGGCTTCGTCGCCCTGCCGTTGCTGGTCGGCTATGACCTCAACGACACCGACCCCGACGCCGCCGGGCGCATCGTGTCCTTCGACGCCGCCGGCGGCTGGCACATCGAGGACGAGGGCTACCAGGCGGTGGGTTCGGGCTCGCTGTTCGCCAAGGCGTCGATGAAGAAGCTGTATCCGGCTGTGACCGATGCAGATTCGGCGCTGAAGGTGGCCGTCGAGGCGCTGTACGACGCTGCCGACGACGACTCCGCCACCGGCGGCCCGGACCTGGTCCGCGGCATCTACCCGACGGCAGTCTCCATCGAAGCGGCCGGGGCGCACGAGGTCACCGAGGAGCGGATCGCCCGGCTCTCCCGCGAGGTCATCGAAACCCGTTCGCGCATCGATGAATACGGTCCGGGCCGGGGTCCGAACAACCAGGCCCCCAGGGCTGACGCATGATCGGGCGCATGATGAGGGTGGACGCATGACATTCCCCTACTTCATTTCCGCCGAGCAGGCGATGCGCGAGCGCTCCGAGCTCGCCCGCAAAGGCATCGCGCGCGGCCGCAGCGTGGTGGCGATGGCCTACGCCGGCGGCGTGCTGTTCGTGGCGGAGAACCCCTCGCGTTCGCTGCACAAGGTCAGCGAGATCTACGACCGGGTCGGTTTCGCCGCGGTCGGCCGGTTCAACGAGTTCGACAGCCTGCGGCGCGGCGGAATCCAGTACGCCGACACCCGCGGCTACGCCTACGACCGCCGGGACGTCTCCGGCCGCCAGCTGGCCAACGTCTACGCCCAGACCCTCGGCACGATCTTCACCGAACAGCCCAAGCCCTACGAGGTCGAGCTGTGCGTCGCCGAGGTGGCCCACCACGGCGAGACCAGGGCGCCGGAGCTCTACCGGATCACCTACGACGGGTCGATTGCCGACGAGCCGCACTTCGTGGTGATGGGCGGCACCACCGAGCCGATCATCAACGCGCTCAAGGAGTCCTACTCGGAGAACGCCGAACTTGCGCATGCGCTGCGCATCGCCGTCGACGCCCTGCGCGCCGGGATCGCGAGTGCCACCGGCAACGCCACCCCGCCGGCCGAGCCACGGGTGCTGGGACCGGCGACGCTGGAGGTGGCCATTCTGGACGCCAGTCGGCCGCGCCGTGCCTTCCGGCGAATCACCGGTGCGGCGTTGGAGGCCATGCTGCCGGCAGCGGCTCAGGACGCTAAGGCGGACAAGGACGCTAAGGCCGACAAGGACGCTAAGGCCGGCAAGGACGCTGCGACAGGAAACGCTGTGGCGGGAGAATCCGACGCCCCGAAGCCGTAGGGCTTGGCGCGGAACGGTTCGTCAGTTGACGCAGGCGCTGTAGCTCATCGTGCGGGCGCCGTAGTTGGGCGCGGGCACGTGCTCCTTGGCGCACTGGGCGAGGGAAATCGACCCGGCATCGATCCGCTGGGCGGGGTTGGTGCTGGACTGCTCGGGCTCTGGGACTTTCCAACTCAGAACCACCACGATCACGCCTGCGATGCCCAAAAGGATCATCCACAGCCTGCTACCGGGTTTGACGTCGGTGTCCACGAGACCAGCGTAGTGAACGAATCGTCGGAGTGGGACCGTCCACGCCGCCTTCGTGGTGCAGGTCTCATGTGTGTTTGCTCGTAGCGTAGAGCCGGGGACCCCGTTCGGCGCGGCAGTCGACCCGTCGGAATCACCCACCCAGTAGGCTCGTCTGCGTGCAGCGACGGATCATGGGCATCGAGACGGAGTTCGGTGTCACCTGCACGTTTCGCGGCCACCGGCGGTTGTCGCCGGACGAGGTAGCCCGCTATCTGTTCCGCCGCGTCGTGTCCTGGGGCCGCAGTTCCAACGTCTTCCTTCGCAACGGCGCCCGGCTGTATCTCGATGTCGGAAGCCATCCGGAATACGCCACGGCCGAGTGCGACGATCTGATCCAACTCGTCACCCACGACCGCGCCGGTGAGCGGGTTCTGGAGGATTTGCTCGTCGACGCCGAACAGCGGCTGGTCGACGAGGGTATCGGCGGCGACATCTACCTGTTCAAGAACAACACCGACTCGGCCGGGAACTCCTACGGCTGCCACGAGAACTACCTGATCGTCCGCGCCGGGGAGTTCTCCCGGATTTCCGACGTTCTGCTGCCGTTCCTGGTGACCCGCCAGCTGATCTGCGGCGCCGGCAAGGTGCTGCAGACCCCGAAGGCCGCCACGTTCTGCCTGTCCCAGCGGGCCGAGCACATCTGGGAGGGCGTCTCCAGCGCGACGACCCGCAGCCGTCCCATCATCAACACCCGGGACGAGCCGCACGCCGACGCCGAGAAGTACCGACGGCTGCACGTCATCGTCGGCGACTCCAACATGAGCGAGACGACGACGCTGCTAAAGGTCGGGTCGGCTGCACTGGTGCTGGAGATGATCGAGGCAGGGGTGCCGTTCCGGGACTTCTCGCTGGACAACCCGATCCGGGCCATTCGCGAGGTCAGCCACGACCTCACCGGGCGGCGCCCGGTGCGGCTGGCCGGCGGCCGGCAGGCCAGTGCGCTGGACATCCAGCGGGAATACCACGGGCGCGCAGTGGACTATCTGCAGTCCCGCGACGGTGATCCGGCTCTGGCCGCCCAACTCGCGCAGGTCGTCGACCTGTGGGGGCGGCAACTCGACGCCGTGGAAAGCCAGGATTTCGCGAAAGTTGACACCGAGATCGATTGGGTGATCAAGCAGAAGCTTTTCCAGCGCTACCAGGACCGCTACAACATGGAGTTGTCGGACCCCAAGATCAGTCAGCTCGACCTGGCTTATCACGACATCAAGCGTGGGCGCGGCGTGTTCGACCTGCTGCAGCGCAAAGGGCTGGCGGCGCGGGTCACCACCGACGAGGAGATCGCGACAGCCGTCGACACTCCGCCGCAGACGACCCGGGCCAAACTGCGCGGGGAGTTCATCAAGGCCGCCCAGGAGGCCGGCCGGGACTTCACCGTCGACTGGGTGCACCTCAAGCTCAACGACCAGGCTCAGCGCACCGTGCTGTGCAAAGACCCGTTCCGTTCCAGTGACGAGCGTGTGAAGCGTCTCATCGCCAGCATGTGACTTAAGGTTGGCCGCGTGACGCCCACCAAGACTCACAAGGTCGAGCGGCTGACGAACCTGTTCATCGCGCTGCTGTCGTCCCGCCGCTTCCTCACGGCCGAGAAGATCCGCGCCACCGTCACCGGTTACGGCGATTGCCCCACCGATGAGGCGTTCTCCCGGATGTTCGAGCGGGACAAGAATGAACTGCGCGATCTGGGCATCCCCGTCGAGACCGGCAGGACGTCGTACTTCGACGCCGTCGACGGCTACCGCATCAAGCCCGAGGACTATGCGCTTCCCGACATCGACCTGACGCCGGAGGAATCTGCCGCGGTCGCGGTGGCCACCACACTGTGGGAATCCCCCGAGCGCATCACCGCCACCCAGACCGCCCTGCTCAAACTGCGTGCCGCCGGCGTCGACGTCGACCCGGTGACCGAGGTGTCGATCACCACCGGCGCCGGACCCGCCGGCCTGCGCGGGTCCGAGACGGTCCTGACCGTTCTGCTCGCCGCCATCGAGTCCGGCCGAGCCGTGCAGTTCGAGCACCGGCCCACTCCCGTCGGCTCCTACAGCGTGCGGACCGTCGAACCGTGGGGTGTGGTCACCGCGCAGGGCCGCTGGTATCTGGTCGGCCACGATCGCGACCGTGACGCCACCCGGGTTTTCCGGGTCTCCCGAATCGGCCCTGACGTGAAGGTCGTTGGGCCGCAAGGTGTTGTGAGTCAGCCGGACGCGGACTTGCGCGCCCTGGTTCGGCAGTCGATCGAGGCGGCTGCCGGCGCGGGCCAGTCCACCGGGCCGGTGACGGTCTGGGTGGCCGACGGTTGTGCGGTCGCGTTGCGCCGGGCCGGTCACCCGACCGGCCGCCGCACCGTCGGCGGACGAGAAGGTGACGTCATCGCCGTCGACGTGGGATCACCGGACTGGCTTGCCCGCGAGGTCGCCGGTCACGGGGCCGATGCGCTCGTGCTGGAACCAGTGTCCCTTCGCGCCGACGTGCTGACCCGGCTGACCGCGCAGGCACAGTCGTGACCGCGGGTCCGGCCCGCCTCGTGCGGCTGTTGAACATGGTTCCGTACTTCCAGGCCAACCCGCGGGTCAGTTACACCAAGGCTGCTGCCGACCTCGGCGTGACGCGCAAGCAGCTGGAACGGGACATCGACCAGTTGTGGGTGTGCGGCCTGCCCGGCTACTTCCACGGCGATCTCATCGACTTCGCCCTGTCCGGCGACACCATCAGCGTGAACTTCGCGGCCGGAATCGAGCGGCCGCTGCGGCTCACCTCCACCGAGGCCACCGGCCTGCTGCTGGCGCTGCGCGGTCTGGCCGACATCCCGGGGGTGGTGGATCCGGCGGCGGCACGCAGCGCGATCGCCAAGATCGCGGCGGCGGCAGGGGCCGTCGGACCGGGCGTCGCCACCGTCGAGGCGACTCCCGATGAGACTCCCGGGGAGAGCGAAGCGGCCGCGGCGGTCCGAGCGGCGGTACGCGACCAGCGCGCGCTGGCCCTGGACTACTACTCGGCCTCCCGGGACGCCCAGTCCAGCCGGGTCGTCGACCCGATCCGGGTTGTCCTCATCGGGGACCAGAGTTACCTGGAGGCCTGGTCGCGGGAGGCCGAAGGGGTCCGGCTGTTCCGGTTCGACCGCATTCTGGCGGCACGCGTGCTCGAGGAGGCTGCCGCCCCGCCCGGTCCGGTGGTCGACGCGCCGACCAACACCGCACTGTTCGACGCCGATCCGGCGCTTCCGGCGGCGACGCTGCGGATCGCCCCGCGTGCGGCCTGGATGCTCGAGTACTTCCCCATGCGGGTGGTGCGCGAACTGCCCGACGGGCATGTCGAGGCGACGATGACCTATGCCGCAGAGGAGTGGATGGCCCGCCAGATCCTCGGATTCGGCGCCGACGTGCAGGTGCTCGCCCCGGAGGCGCTGGCCCAACGGGTCCGGCAGGCCGCCCGGCGGGCGGTGGAGGCCTATGCCGTGCTGGACGAGTCCGGTCCTGAGGCCGGGTAGCATCGACCCCGACGTCTGGAGGTAATGAAATGGGCAGTCTCAGTCCCTGGCACTGGCTGATCGTTCTCGTCGTGTTCGTGCTTCTGTTCGGCTCGAAGCGGTTGCCCGACGCCGCGCGCTCGCTGGGCAAGTCGATGCGCATCTTCAAGTCCGAGGTCAAGGAACTGCAGGCCGAGGGCAAGTCGGATCCTGCGCAGATCACCCCGGCACAGCCACCCGTCGTCGCTCCCGCGCCGGTGCCCGTCCAGGCTGACGTCGTCCAACCGGTCGCGCAGCCCGTCGTTCAGCCGGTCGCCGATCCGACCGACGTCCGGCCGGCCTGATCCGGCCCATCCCTCCGGCGCGTAGCGCCGGCAGGTAACCCGCTGTGCGCACCCCCAGAATGCTGTCCCGCCTCGACCCGCGGCAGCGCCGCAGCCGCGTCAATCCCGACGGCACCATGTCGCTGGTCGACCACATCCGGGAACTGCGCACCCGCCTGCTGATTTCGACCGCCGCGGTCGCTCTGACCACCATCATCGGGTTCTTCTGGTATAGCCACGGACCGTTCGGGTTCGAAAGCCTCGGCGAACTGCTGCGTGAGCCGTATTGCAGCCTGCCGGCGTCGGCGCGTGCCGACATCAGCTCCGACGGCGGGTGCCGCCTGCTGGCCACCGCGCCCTTCGACCAGTTCATGCTGCGGCTTCGGGTTGGTCTGACCGCCGGCATAGTGCTGGCCTGCCCGGTATGGCTGCACCAACTGTGGGCGTTCATCACCCCGGGTCTCTACCGCAACGAACGCCGCTTTGCCGTCGTGTTCGTCTTCTCCGCGGCGCTGCTGTTCATCGCCGGCGCCATCCTGGCCTACATCGTGCTGTCCAAGGCCCTGCACTTCCTGCTGACTGTGGGCAGCGACGTCCAGGTCACCGCGCTGTCGGGTGACCGCTACTTCGGATTCCTGATCAACCTGCTGCTGGTGTTCGGGGTCAGCTTCGAGTTCCCGCTGTTGATCATCATGCTCAACGTCGTCGGGGTGCTCAGCTACGACAAGCTCAAGGAGTGGCGGCGCGGGCTGATCTTCGGGGTGTTCGTCTTCGCCGCCGTGGCCACCCCGGGCCAGGACCCGTTCTCGATGCTCGCGCTGGGCCTGGCGCTGACCCTGCTGCTGGAGTTCGCCATCCAGGTCACCCGCCTGCACGACAAGCGAAAGGCCAAGCGGGAGTCCGCCGCAGAGATCCCCGACGACCAGGCTGCACCGATCGAGCCGCCGACACCGGTGTCCGCCAATGACGACATCACCTGAGCACCAACTGGCCGACTTCGCCGGAGGGTTGTCCTTCCGGTTGGACCCCTTCCAGATCGAGGCCTGCCAGGCCCTGGAACGCGGCCACGGTGTGCTGGTGTGCGCCCCGACCGGCGCCGGTAAGACGGTGGTCGGTGAGTTCGCGGTGCACCTGGCCCTGCAGGCCGGCCAGAAATGCTTCTACACCACTCCGATCAAGGCGCTGAGCAACCAGAAGCACACCGACCTGGTGCGCCGTTACGGTCCGGAGCGGATCGGCCTGCTCACCGGCGACCAGTCGATCAACGGCGACGCCCCGGTGGTGGTGATGACCACCGAGGTGCTGCGCAACATGCTCTACGCCGGGTCTGATGCGCTACAAGGCCTTTCGTACGTGGTGATGGACGAGGTGCACTTCCTGGCCGACCGCATGCGCGGTGCGGTGTGGGAGGAGGTGATCCTGCACCTGCCCGAAGAGGTGCGCCTGGTCAGCCTCTCGGCCACGGTCAGCAACGCCGAGGAGTTCGGCGGCTGGATCAAGACCGTCCGCGGAGACACCACCGTGGTGGTCGACGAGCACCGTCCGGTGCCGCTGTGGCAGCACGTCCTGGTGGGCAAGCGGTTGTTCGATCTGTTCGACTACGACGCACCCGCCACGGCTGGCAAGACACACCGGGTGGCCCCCGACCTGGTGCGCCACATCGCCAACCGTCGCGAGGCGGACCGGTTGGTCGATTGGGAGCCGCGTCGCCGGCACGGACGCCCCGGCGGCCCCGGCGGACCCGGATTGAACCGCCCGCCGTCACGCCCGGACGTCATCGCCACGCTGGACCGCGAGGGTCTGCTGCCCGCGATCACCTTCATCTTCTCCCGTGCCGGCTGCGACGCGGCGGTCAAACAGTGCCTGCGCAGTCCGTTGAGACTCACCACCGAGGCCGACCGCGCCCGCATCGCCGAGGTGGTCGACCGCCGCTGCGGCGACCTCGCCGAGGCCGACCTGGCCGTGCTGGACTACTACGAGTGGCGCGAGGGCCTGCTGCGCGGGCTGGCGGCGCATCACGCCGGGATGCTGCCGACGTTCCGGCACACCGTGGAGGAGCTGTTCACCGCGGGACTGGTCAAGGCTGTCTTTGCCACGGAGACACTGGCTTTGGGCATCAACATGCCGGCCCGCACCGTGGTGCTGGAGAAGCTGGTGAAGTTCAACGGCGAGCAGCACATGCCGCTGACGCCGGGGGAGTACACCCAGCTGACCGGCCGGGCCGGGCGCCGCGGCATCGATGTCGAGGGCCACGCCGTGGTGGTGTGGAACCCGCAGGACTCCACTGCGGAACCCACCGAGATCGCCGGCCTGGCCTCCACCCGGACCTTCCCGCTGCGCAGTTCCTTTGCCCCGTCGTACAACATGACCATCAACCTGGTCAGTCAGATGGGCCCGCCCGCGGCCCGCAAGCTGCTGGAACGCTCGTTCGCCCAGTATCAGACCGACCGGTCGGTGGTCAGCCTGGTGCGCGGTGTCGAGCGCGGCGAGAAGATGCTCGACGACATCGCCGCCGAAATGGGCTGGGACCGTAAGGCTTCAGGGCCAGAGGCGTCAGGCACCGAGGTGTCAGGA
>CAIOYU010000011.1 GCA_903862565.1 uncultured Actinomycetes bacterium
CACGTGCGGGACGTGCATCTCGTCGACCTCGAGGGCAGCCAGGGGTGCCCGGCGGTCGGCCGCCAGTGCGGCGACCAGACCGGCATCCATGTTGGCGCCCTCGCTGTTGGTCGCCACCGTCTGATGTCGGCGGCCGGGCGCCTCCGGCGCGCCCACGGTCTTCAGCGCCGCTGCCACCATGCGCGTCGTGGTCGACTTCCCGTTGGTGCCGGTCACGATCGCGGTGCGCCGACCGGCCCCGAGCTGCCGCAACACCGACGGGTCCAACTTCATCGCGATCAGGCCGCCGATCATCGCTCCGGCGCCCCGGCCGCTGACACGGGAAGCCCAGCGTGCGGCCGAGCCAAGGGCCAGCGCACTGCGTCCACGCACAGTCATCTTCGGCGTCATCGCAGGTGAGTGTATTCCGACAGGAGCCCGCCCCGCCCGACACGGTGGGGATGTGCGCACGCCTGTCGGGGGCGCGTGCCATTCTGGCGAATGTGAGGAACTCCTGGGGTCGACCGGCCCGCGAGGCCGACGACGGCTGGGTGGTGGTCGACGTCGAGACGTCCGGGTTCAGTCCGACTCACGCCCGGGTGCTCAGCGTCGCAGCGCTTGCGCTGGACCCGGACGGCAACGTCGAACAGTCGGTGGTCAGCCTGGTCAATCCCGGCGTCGACCCCGGCCCCACACACGTGCACGGCATCACCACCGAGATGCTCGAAGACCAGCCCACCTTCGCAGAGATCGCCAAAGACCTGTCCGAACTCATGCACGGCCGAACCCTGGTGGCGCACAACGCCGGATTCGACTACTCGTTCCTGGTCGCCGAGGCCGAACTGGCCGGCACGGCGCTTCCGGTCGACACCGTCATGTGCACGGTCGAACTGGCCCGCCGACTGGACCTGGGTCTGGAAAACCTGAGACTGGAGACACTGGCGCGGCACTGGGACGTCCCGCAGACCCGGGCGCACGACGCCTTCGACGATGCACTGGTCCTGTCCCGGGTGCTGACGCCGGCTCTGCACCGGGCCCGCGAGCGCGACGTCTGGCTGCCGGTTCGGCCGGTGACCCGGCGGCGCTGGCCCAACGGAGCGGTCACCCACGAGGAACTGAAGCCGTTGAAGATGCTCGCCTCCCGGATGGCCTGCCCCTATCTGAACCCGGGCCGCTTCGTGCGCGGAGGCCCGCTGGTTCAAGGCATGCGGGTGGCGCTGTCCGCCGAGGTGAAGCGCACCCACGAGGAACTCGTTGAACGGATCCTGCACGCCGGGCTGGCTTACACCGACGCCGTCGACCCGGAAACCTCGCTGGTGATCTGCAACGAGCCCGAACCCGAACACGGCAAGGGTTTCCAGGCCCGCGAACTGGGCGTGCCGACGGTGTCCGACGAGCAGTTCATGCGCGGGGTCGCGTCGGTGACTGGCGGCACCGGGGTCGACGAGTTCGAACAGCCCGTCGGCCAGGGCCAGCAGTTCGCTCTGTTCTGATTCTCGCGCTCCGGATTCTCAGGTCAACCGGGCTGCCCGGTTGACCGCCGAGACCACCGCGCGCAGCGAGGCCGTGGTGATCGACGTGGCGATGCCCACACCCCACACCGTCCGGCCGTCGACCGATGCCTCGACGTAGGCCGCCGCGGCGGCCTCCTCGCCGGCAGACATGGCGTGCTCGGAGTAGTCCAGGACGTGCACGTTGATGCCGACGGTGCTCAGCGCGTCGACGAAGGCGTCCAGGGGGCCGTTGCCCTCGCCGCGGATCTCCTTCTCGACCCCGTCGATCTTGACGGTGGCCTCGATGACATCGATCCCGCCGTCGACCTCCGACCCGATGACCCGCTGCTTGATCCGCTCCAGCGGACGGACCGGCGCCAGGTACTCGTCGGCGAAGGCGTCCCACATCTCCTTGGACGACACCTCGCCGCCCTCGCCATCGGTGATCTTCTGGATGACCTGGCTGAACTCGATCTGCAACCGGCGCGGCAACATCAGGCCGTGGTCGGCCTTCATGATGTAGGCCACCCCGCCCTTGCCGGACTGCGAGTTCACCCGGATGACGGCCTCGTAGGTGCGGCCGACGTCCTTGGGGTCGATCGGCAGATACGGAACCTGCCACAGGATGTCCTCGACGTCGGCGTCGGCCTCGTCGGCGGCGATCTTCATGGCGTCGAGGCCCTTGTTGATGGCGTCCTGGTGGCTCCCGGAGAACGCGGTGTACACCAGGTCGCCCCCGTAGGGATGACGTTCGTGGACTGGCAACTGGTTGCAGTGCTCCACGGTGCGGCGGATCTCGTCGATGTTGGAGAAGTCGATCTGCGGGTCGACGCCGCGGGAGAACAGGTTCAACCCCAGCGTCACCAGGCAGACGTTGCCGGTGCGCTCGCCGTTGCCGAACAGGCAGCCCTCGATCCGGTCGGCGCCAGCCTGGTAGCCCAATTCCGCTGCGGCGACGGCAGTTCCGCGGTCGTTGTGCGGGTGCAGGCTCAGGATGATCGCGTCACGGCGCGCCAGGTTGCGGCTCATCCACTCGATCGAGTCGGCGTACACGTTGGGGGTGGTCATCTCCACGGTGGCCGGCAGGTTGACGATCAGCGGCCACTCCGGCGTCGGCTGGATGACCTCACTGACCGCATCGCACACCTCGACCGCATAGTGCAGTTCGGTGCCGGTGTAGGACTCCGGGGAGTACTCGTAGCGCCACCGGGTGCCGGGGTGTTTGGCCTGTTCCGCCAGACACTTTCGAGCGCCGTTGGTAGCGATCTTCTTGATCTCGTCGCGGTCTGCGCGGAACACCACGCGGCGCTGCAGGATCGAGGTCGAGTTGTAGAAGTGCACGATGACGTTCGGGGCGCCGTGGCAGGCCTGGAAGGTGCGCTCGATCAACTCATCGCGGCACTGGGTCAGCACCTGGATGGTGACATCGTCGGGGATCGCGCCCTGTTCGATGATCTCGCGGACGAAGTCGAAGTCGGTCTGGCTGGCCGACGGGAAGCCGACCTCGATCTCCTTGTAGCCCATGCGGACCAGCAACTCGAACATCCGCCGCTTGCGGGCCGGACTCATCGGATCGATCAGGGCCTGGTTGCCGTCGCGCAGGTCGACCGCGCACCAACCCGGCGCGTGCTCGATCACGACGTCCGGCCAGGTGCGGTCGGGCAGGTTGATCTTCTCGACCTCTTGAGCGAACGCGCGATAGCGGTTGACCGGCATCGCGGTGCTGCGTTGGGTGTTCCAGACCGGCTGCCCCGCACGCGGCGGGCCGGCAGGGGTCTTGATGGTGCGTGCTGAGACGTAAGCGTCGACGGAATCGAATTCTTGGGTGTTCACGATTTTGCTCCGGGAAGTGGGGAGGGGACTTCAGACCGGCGCATCGCGACAACCCGCGACGGGAAGCCGGTCTGGATCAGACCCCGTCGCGGCGTCCGAGAAGG
>CAIOYU010000012.1 GCA_903862565.1 uncultured Actinomycetes bacterium
ATCCGCCAGCCTGCCTTCTTGAGGGCGTCGTTGACCAGATAGACATCGAGATCGTCGCTGGCCTGGAACGCGATCAGGAACAGTGGGTCGCCCATGACCTGCAGGCCCTCGATCGCGTCGATGCCGGAGCGGATCTCGGCGGCGGTCTCCAAGATCCCCTGGGCCGCAGCCAGATACCCCGACCGGCCGGTGGTCACCATGCCCGCCCAGGTCGCGGCGATCAGGCCACCCGAGCGGGAGCCGGCCAGGCCCGGGGACAGATACAGCCCGCCCGGCCAGTCCGGGTAGGTGAAGTACTGGTGGCGGCGCAGGTCCTTGTCTCGGTACAGCAGAACCGAACTGCCCTTGAGTGCATAGCCGTACTTGTGGGTGTCGGCCGAGATCGACGTCACGCCGGGCACCCGGAAATCCCATGGCGGGACGGGGTAGCCGAGTTCGGAGGCCCAGGGCCACAGCAGCCCGCCCAGGCAACCGTCGACGTGCATGCCGATCCCGTGCTCGGCGGCCAGTGCGGCGATCTCCTCGATCGGGTCGATCAGGCCGTGGGCATAATCGCCGGCCGATCCGACCAGCGCGATGGTCTGATCGTCGATGAGCGCGGCCATCGCCGCGACGTCGGCGGTGTACTTGTCGGTCAGCGGGGCGTGCCGGACTTCGATGTCCATCCAGTACGCGCCCTTGTCCAGAGCGACGTGGGCGCTCACCGGCATCACGATGTTGGGCTTGGTGACACCGCGCTCGCGGGCGACCTCCCGGTAGCTGTAGAGCGCGGTGATCAGGCTTTCCGACCCGCCACTGGTGACCACGCCGCACGCCTCGGCGTCGCCGTGCAGCAGGTCGAGCACCATCGCGATGATCTCGCCCTCGAACTTCGTCGCCGACGGGTACATGTCGCGCTGCAGCACGTTGGCGTGGGAGAACTGCGAGAACACCTCACCGAGGTAGGCGTAGTGCTCGTGGTCGCCGCTGTACAGGCTGCCCGACACCCGGCCGGTGTCGCCGGTGGCGTCCTCGGCGGAGGCCATCGCGGCGATCGCGGCGAGGATCTCCGCGCGGTCGCGCGGCTCGTCCGGAATGCGCCGGTAGTTGGCACCCTGCTTACGGTAGGGATAGAAGCCGTCCAGGAAGTCGTCGAACCCGCTCACAAGGCTCAGGGTAGCGGCCGGGGTAACGTCCCGGAGATGAGCCGCTACACCGTTCGGCGCAACATCAGCAATGTGGGCACGCGCCCCGACCGCGTTCCCGACGTGGACCTGTCCGGCGGGTGGTCACCGGAGGTGTGGCTGGGTGCCCCGGCACCCGGCGGACTGGCACTGCCTCCGGCGAAACCGTCGATGGCGTGGATGTATTCACCGCGGGGGGTTTTCCTGGGGGAGAGCCATCTGGTGGCCGCGGACTCGGGTAATCACCGCGTGCTGATCTGGCACGGCATTCCGGAATCCGACGAGCAGCCCGCCGATGTGGTGCTCGGTCAGCCCGACGGCGACACCGAGGGTCCGGCCGCCGGTGGCCGCGGGCCTGAGCGCGGCATGTACTTGCCGACCGGGGTGCTGGTGCACGACGGACGCCTCATCGTTGCCGACGCCTGGCATCACCGGATCCTGTTGTGGGACAGCGTTCCTACGACCAGTGATGTGCCGCCCGATGTGGTGCTCGGCCAACCCGACGCGTCGTCGGTCGAGCAGAACCGCGGTGGTGAGTGCTCGGCCTCGGGTTTCTACTGGCCGTTCGGCATCGCCGTCGTCGGCACCGCGTTCTGGGTGGCAGATACCGGCAATCGGCGGGTCATGGGCTGGAGCAACGGCATTCCCGATCCGGGCCAACCGGCCGACGTGATCCTAGGGCAGTCCGATGCCGACTCCCATGCGGAGAACCGCGGCGCGGACTCGGGGCCGGACAGTTTCCGGTGGCCGCACGACATCACCGGCCGCGACGATCTGCTGCTGGTCGCCGACGCCGGCAACCACAGGGTGCTGGGCTGGACGCCACAACCGGCGGCCGACCGCGGGGCCGACCTGGTGCTGGGTCAACCGGACTTCATCAGTTCCGAGGAGTGGCCCTACGGGCCGCACACCAACGACCGGATGCGCTTCCCGTATGCGGCGCGTCTGGACGGGGACAGGCTGGCGGTGGCCGACACCGCCAACAACCGGATCCTGCTGTGGGACTCGATGCCGGACGGCCCGGTCTGCCGGGGTGCCGATTGGGTTCTGGCACAACCCGATTTCGGGTCCAACGGGGAGAACCGGTGGACCTCGGTTCAGCACGACACCCTCTGCTGGCCCTTCGGACTGTCCCTGCGGGGTGATCGCCTAGCGGTCGCCGACTCCGGCAATAATCGGGTGATGATCTGGCGGAGAAAGCCGTGAGACCGCGAATCGTCCAGGCCGACGGCCAGATCGGCTTCTACTGGGCCACCCCGGCCGGAGTGCCGACGTCGCTGCAGAAACTGGTGACCGATCCGGCCGAGGACGAACCCGACCGCCTGGTGGCCACCCACCTCGAAGCCCTCGACGACGCGCTGATCATCGCCGCGGAACGGTTCGGCGAGATCCTCGGCGGGGGGCGAATGCCCGCCGACGCCGCCGAACGTGACGACCTGCTGGACCTGCACCGCAATCTGGACCGGTTGTGTTTCGAGTACGCCTCCGCGGTGGAGTCCGTCGGGCTGAGCCCCGACCTGCGGGCGGGCAAGATCATCGGCACCGCGGCGCTGTTCTCCATCCTCGCCCGCAAGCCGCTGGGCTTGCTGGGTCCGGCGCCCTTCGACGGCGAACTCGACGAGCCGTCTCTCGGCGTCGTCGGCGGATACGGTGAGTTTCAGCAGGTCGATCCCGAGCTTCCCTGGAAGGGCGGCCGCTGGGTCCTGAGAGCCGAATCGGGTCAACGGTTTCCGCTGACCCTGTCGATGGTGTTCTTCGACAGTTCCGGAGCCAACAAGGACGGCGCGCGCAAGGAACACCGGGATGCGTTGGCCTCGGTGGTTGCGGGGGCGAAAGCGCCAGGAGCCGACCCGCTGGCGGTGACCTGCGCGGTGGACTGGCTGCTGTATGACTGGCTGATGGCGCACCGGGACGGGCCCGACAGCGCCGAGATCGTCTTTCCCAAGGGCTACGAAAGCGAAGCGGCCCTGGTGGTTTCGGCGGCGGCATCCTCGGTGGCGGCGCGGGCCACCTTCGATCCCGGCCTGGTGCTGACGTCGTTACAGGGGCGGTGACGGGCAATCCGCGCCGATGTTGTCAAGGCTCGTCGGTAGCTCTCTCGCCACTCGGTCTGCGGCCGCGCAACTCGGTCGTGCGGTGCCGCCAGGAGACACCGCACGCCACCGCGCCGAGGCTGATCGCGATAAAGGCAGAGGGCCAGATCAGGTTTCGGATGAACCCCGTCTCGCCGGCCGCGATCGCAACGAAGAAACCACAGCAGGCGAGGGTGCCCAGGGCGGTCGCCGCCACGAGGGGGTCGTGCATGGGAGACCTGGGACCGCTGCGCAGCACGCGGGCGCCCCACATCGCGACGGTGTTGATACCGGTCAGCGTGAGGAAATACGTGACCCAGTAGCCGGCCAGCCATCCGTCCGGCCGAATGAAATAGAGACTCTCGGCCGGCATCGTCGACGTGATCGGGCTCTGGACCACGCATATCAGCATTAACAAAGAGGCCGACAGCACCGGGATCATGATGCGGAACTTCATAAAGCGTCCGAGTGCATCTCCGGATAGCAGCCTCACTACGACGGTCTTCAGGCCTCTGCTTGCCCCCAGCAGGTAGCAGATATTGCCCAAGGCGTTGAGCACATAGAACTTTCCGGTCAGCGGATACGACGCCGCCGCAACCGATTCCCACGGGGAATCCAGCGCAGCACCAAGACCGAATAGCGCGATCCCGGCGGTTATGGGGCCGTCCCATCGCGAGTGGATCGTGTCGCGGCGCAACCACAGTGCCCATGTCGTGGCGACGAGAGCGAGTGCCTGGGTGACGTAGAGGAGCGCCATTCGGGTCGATGATATTCGGGCCGTCCTCGCGGCATGCCTGGTCGCGGACAGTCGCTGCCCCTGAGCGTTGTGCCCTCTCAATTCACCCACCGCCGTGCAGGGTTCCTTTACAGACCTGCCGGCCCTATTCGGCGTGATGGCCCGGTTTTCATCTTTGTCCGCATTTCCGGACATGGTCGTGTTAACTTCGGGCTCACCTCACATCCACGACCAATGAGGCAAGGAGAACGACGAATGTCTGCTTCACGAATTCATCGGCGGGCGGGTTTCCGCGCCGCCGCACTGGCCAGCACCGCTGTTGTCGGCGCCGCGGCATTGAGCGGGCTGGGGGCACCGGCTGCGAGCGCCGCTGTGACGGCCCCTTCGGACTGCGGCAAGAGCGAAACAGAATTGTGCAAACCGTCGCCCGGTCTTGTGACCGGTGGCCTGATGGGAGCGTTCAACCTC